>JAEUJR010000838.1 GCA_016793585.1 Archangium sp. | reverse complement strand
ACGTCCATGATGCGCGCGGCCTTCTTGAAGTACCAGGTGGCGGCTTCTGCCGAAGTCATGGTGCGCGGACCATAGGGCTGCGCGTAGCATGGCGTCCATGATTCGAGTTTCGCTGTCGCTCGTCGCCCTGGCGTTCATCGTGAGCTGCGGTCCAACGATGCCTCCGAAGTGCCAGCCGTCGAACTGCTCGGGCTGTTGCACCGAGGCAGGAGAATGCCTGGGCGTGATGAAGCAGAGCCGCACCACGTGCGGCACTGGCGGCATCACCTGTCTGGTGTGCGCGAACGGGCAGACCTGTAGCGCGCAGGGCCGGTGTGTCGCAGACACGTCGGGCACGGGCGGTGGTTCGGCGACCGCCGGAGGCACGTCGGGCACGGGCGGCGGAGGCTCGACCATCTGTGGTGGCGAAGGCGAGGTTTGCTGCACCAACCAGATGTGCAACTCGTCGTTCTCGTGCAGCCGTGGCCTCTGCATTCGGTGTGGGCAGACGAACCAACCCTGCTGCAGCGGCAACTGCCTGGGCTCGAACATCTGCACCAACGGCACCTGCGTCTTCCCGAGCGGCACGGGCGGCGGCTCGGCCACGGGCGGTGGCGTCGCGACTGGCGGTGGCGTCGCGACTGGCGGTGGCGTCGCGACTGGCGGGGGCGTGGCAACGGGTGGCGGCAGCGCCACGGGCGGCGGGCTCTCGACTGGCGGTGGAGTGGTGACGGGTGGAGGAAACGCGACGGGTGGTGGCGTCGCGACGGGCGGCGGCACGGCGAGCGCGGGTGGGTCGGCGACGGGTGGCGGCACGGCCCTGCTCGCGATCGGAGACCCGTGCATGCTGTCGACGGAGTGCGCCGACGGGCTGTGCCTCACCGCGCTCTTCGACAACGGCTACTGCTCGAAGACCTGCACGTCTGACAGCGACTGCGCGTTCGGCAGCAACTGCAGCCGCAACCCAGCCGGCGGCCCGAACGTGTGCCTCAAGCGCTGCACGACGGCAGGCACCACGACCGGCTGCCGCCCCAGCTACGTCTGCGACAAGGCGGGCACGTCGCTGTTGGGTGTTCCAGTCTGCTTCCCCGCATGCACGTCTCCGTCGTCGTGCGGCGCGGGCGCGAACCAGTGTGACGGGCGCGGCTTCTGCTGCGGCGCTGCGCCCTACGCGTGCTGCAACAACACGACGTGTGACTCGGGCTACACGTGCACCTCGGGGTACTGCACCGGCTCGGGTGCAGGCGGCGGCTCCTCGGGAACGGGGGGCGGAAGTTCGGGCACGGGCGGTGGTTCTTCGGGCACCGGCGGCGGCTCGTCGGGAACGGGCGGCGGCACCAGCTCGGGTGGCGCGGTTGGCGCGACGTGTACGGGCCAGTCGGGCTGCGCGGGCGACCCCATCAACAAGCGCTGCAACCCGACGTGGACGGGCGTGCCCCCGTGGACGGGTGGTTACTGCACCATCGGCAACTGCCAGACGAGCGGAGCGTCGGCGTGCCCGGCGGGAAGCTCCTGCGCGCTGTACTCGGGCTCGCCCAACCACTGCCTCGCCGACTGTGACTTCGCGACGCAGAGCGGCTGCCGCGCCGGCTACATCTGCGAGCGCGGCATCACGGCCGACTTCTACCAGGGCAGCTGTTACCCGCGCTGCACCACCAACAGCCACTGCGCGGGCACCGGGCGCTGCGACACGGCGACGGGCTCGTGCTGCGGCAACATCGGCTACAAGTGCTGCTCGACGGGCACGGCCTGCACGCAGGGCACCTGCCGCGCGAACCTCGGGGGCTATTGCGGGTGAGTGAGTCTTCATCGGCTGCCGACGCGCATGCGCACCTCGCAGCGCTCGGTCGCAGGGTTCGTTCACTCAGGGAGTCGCAGCGCCTGACGCAGGAGGCGTTCGCGTTGCGCTGCGGCATCTCGGTGAGCTTCGCGTCGTTGCTCGAGCGCGGAGAGCGCAGCCCCTCGTACGAGACGCTCATCGCCATCGCGCGCGCCCTCGAGGTCGCGGTGTCGGAGCTGTTCCGCGATGGGCCGACGTTCGCAGCCGACGATCCCTCGCACGTGCGGTTGCTCGACTTCGCGCGCAAGGCGCAGCTGACCCGCGCGCAGGTCGATCGCGTCATCGCCGTCGGCCACGCGATGTTCGGCATCGAGTCCGACACGCGGCGCGCGGGTCGTGGCGCGACGTGCTCGGAGGACGGGTGCGATCGACCCGTGCTCGCGCGAGGGCTGTGCGGCCCGCACTATCACCGGGCTCGGCGGGCCCGCCTGAGCGAGGAATGACGCCGACCTCGCGAGGGCCGTGATTCGGTGAAGGTCGTGAGGCTGCGTGACACCTCGTGCGCATGCGGCCTGCGGTCGTCGTCACGATGCTCGTGCGCTGTCCGGTCGAAGCCCCCTGGGCCGCGACGCGCGTCGACCTCACCCAGGCACCCCGGGTCTTCAGGTTCGTCACGGCCGCGCACTGCACCGACTGGAGCCGCACCCTCTCGTTCTTCCCTGACGGCGGGGTGACCCCGAGCCTCGCGCGCGACGTGCTCACGCCAGCCCACGAGTGCTCGAAGCCCGTCGTCACCGAACACGGAGCCTGGCGTGGGGACCATCGTCATGTCTCCGTCGCGGCCGGCGACACCGCGACTCGACGGGTCGGCCGGCACCATCACCACCTCGCCGCTCGGCCTCACCACCCGCGCGTTCCTGCGCAGCGGCGACGCGTGGGTCGATGAGGACGAGGCGACGAACGGCACGCGCGTGGTCCAGGACGACGGTCGTCGTCACGGGCGAGCCCACCTGCGCGATGCGAGTGACGGTC
>JAEUJR010000837.1 GCA_016793585.1 Archangium sp. | reverse complement strand
CAGTCGGAGGGCCGCTTCCCCGTGCGCGCGATGACGTCATCGAGCGCATCGTCGATGACCCGCGGCATCATCGCCTCGAGCCCTTCACCGAAGAGCGGCGAGCGCCCACCCGCCAGCAGCCCCTGGTGCACCGCGTTCGTCACGGGGAACGAGCGCGCGAGCGACCTCACCGCCGGCTCCTCGAAGCCGAGTGACCGCACCACCTGCGCCCGCAGCGCCGCCAGCGTCGAGACGAACGGCAACGCGCCGACGCTGTCGGTCGAGAACACGCCATCGAACCCGCGCAGCGCCGCGCAGAAGGCCTTCACCTGATCAGCCTCGTGCCGCGGCGTCACCGAAGGGCACGCCGCGCCGAGCACCGGCACCACGTCGCGCGCCTCGAGCGAGACCACGTCTTGCTGAATCGCGAGCAGCTCGTCGGGCGTCGCCTTCTTCGTGCCGAGCAGCGCCTCGAGCCGCTGATGAATGCGGCGCGCGCGATGCGGAGGAACGCCCGACGTCCCCACGGCACCCGCGCGCGGGTCGTCATCGGCGATGACACGCTGATTCGCCGCGACCAGAAATCCGTTCGGCGGGTTCGTCAGCGCCGGCTTGTCGGCCTGCTTCAGCAGCCGCGTCTCCACGGCGCGCGAGCCGTCACGCGGCACCCGCCCCGTCACGCCCTCTGGCCGCTGCGGCGCGTACGTCGCCAGCCGATACGCAATCGTTCCATCGGTGAACGCCAACGCCACGTTCTGGCCCGCCGTCTGAAAACGCTCGATGGCGCTCGTGGCCTCTTCGACGTTCCTCGCGCGCAGGAAGTCCCAGAAGCCGCTGATGGGCTCGACGTTGCTGCCGCCCACCTCGAACCCCGGCCACGAGAGCGCGTACCGTTCACGCACCGTCGACGCCGGAAGCACCGGCCCGAACCGCGTCGCGAGCCACGTCTCGGTCTTCACCTCGGCGTCGGCCTTGCGACCCAGCTTGAACCGCTGCTCGAGGCGCTCGAACGGCACCGTCACGCCGTCGACCACGTAGCCGCTGCCGTCTTCGCTCACCTGCAGCCGGAAGAGGTCTTGCGAGTCGGCGTACGAGACGGTCATGCCCCACGCGAGCGAGCGCGTGTGCCCGATGAGCACCGCCGGAATACCCGCGAACGTCACGCCCACGCCCGTGAACTCGGGGTGCTCGAGGTGCGCGAGGTAGAAGACCGACGGCAGCTCGTGGCTCAGGTGCGGGTCGTTGCACAGCACGGGAACTCCCGACTCCGTGCGCGAGCCGTGCACTGCCCACGAGTTCGACGCGCCGAGCTGGTCGAGCCCGAGGCGATGTGCGAGCTCTGCTGCCGCAGCTGGTAGCTCGTTCACGGTGACCGTGGTTCGCGCTCGCTCCACCCGCGTCGAGGGCTGCGTGACCGCCGCTCCACTCACGATGGGAACGCCACCAGTCCAGATGGGAGCGTCGAACAGGTTGATCCGCTGATCACCCGGCGGCAATCGAGCCAGCAGCTGCGCGCGCGCCAGCTCGTCGCGATGGTCGCCAGACAACGTCCACGACTGGAGCCGCATGATGGCGAAGCTGTCTTCGGCCGTGAACTCGCCGAAGGGCACACCCAGCAACACCAGCTCGGCTGCAGGCCCTGCGTGCGCAGCCCCGGCGTTGACGCCCTTCGCGTACGCCTCGAGCGTCGAGCGGTCGCGCGCCGAGAGGGCGGCGGAGGCCTCGGGCAGGCGGTACGAGAGAATGCGCAGCTGCTGGTCGAGCGGCAGGCCATCGGCGCCGAACAGCTCCGTCAGCCGGCCACGCGCCGCGTGCTTCATCACCAGCACCTGAAACGTGCGGTCGCGGCCGTGCATGAAGCCGAGCCCGAACGCGAGGTCGGTCTCCGACTGGCCGAACACGTGTGGAATGCCGCGCGCGTCGAGCGTGATGTCGACCCGTGCCTGCGGCCCGTTCAGCGCGAGCGTGAGCGGCGTCTTCGGGTCGAGGCGCGGCGGGGCGTAGCGCGCGAGACACCCGCTCGCGAGGAGCGGAATCACCAGCAGTCGTTGGAGCACCCGCGCGGCCTACGCAATACCGCTCACCAGAACACGCACTATTCCGGCAGCGCCGTCAGCTTCTTCTCGAAGTCGACCTTGCCGTCACCGTCAAGGTCGCGTCGCAGCGTGATGTCGGAGCCGATGACCGTGATGACCTGCTGAATCTTGTTCGTGTGCGCGCCCAGCGAGATGGCGATGGCCTTGTTGCCTTCGTCATCGTGGAAGACGAACGAGTCTGCGCTGGCCCAGTTGAAGCGACGCCGCTCGACGTCCGACTTTCCATCTCCGTCGAGGTCGAAAGACGAGAGCCCGAAACCAAGGTTCGTGACAGGGCCCTGCTTCACATCCGGGCTGACGCTCGGCTTGCCCAGACGAGTCGCGTTGGCCGGAAGGAGGGTGTCAACGGGCTTCCCAAACAACGACGGCAGGTTGGCGACCTTGAAGGACATGCTCCATTGTCGGACGGTGTCGTACCGGGGTTGCGCAGAAAAGTGACCGCTCGAACGTTTTCGGCCACGACGCTCGAGAACACCCGTGGGGTTGGCCGGTCAGCTCACGCGCACGATGGTGAGCACCCGCGCCTTGCCGGCGAGGCGGAGCTCGACCTCGTCGCCTTCGCGTTTCCCGATGAGCGCCGCGCCCACCGGAGACGCTGGCGTCACCACCAGCACGCCGCCCTTCAGCTTCGTGCCGCCACCTTCGGGCGCGACGAAATAAACGAGCGCTTCTCCGTCATCGTCCTCGACCTCCACCACCGCGCCCGGCTTCGCCGTGTCGCTGGCCGTCAACGCCATCACGCTCAGGGTCGCCAGGCCCGCCTTCAGCGTCTCGATGCGCATCGCCTGGCCTCGCGCGAGGTAGCTCTGCTCGAGGGCGCGCGTGTCTTTGTCGTTCTCGGGCTTCGCCTCTTCGTGGGTGGCGCCTTCGCGGGCGTCAGCGTGCGCGCGCTCGAGGCCAGCGAGGGTGGCTTCGAGAATGGCGACGAGCTCGGCCTTGAGCTGGGCTTTGGTGCGCTTCACGGCGGGGCTGTGTACCACTCCGCGGCGCGTTGTCCGTTCCTGCGGTGCCGCGCATAAGGGCCTTCGAATGATCAGCCGCGCTCAGCTCCTCGTCGCGGCCCTGTGGTGCGTCACCTCGTCTTGCAGGTGCGGCCCACCCACTGTCACGCCGGTCGCTCCACACCTCATCGTCGCGCCGTCGCAGCTCGTCTTCACGCCGACGTTCATCGGCTCGAGCGCGAGACAGACGCTCTCCATTCGCAACACGGGCGACGCTCCCGCGACCGCCACGCTCTCGGTCTCGTCTCCATTCTCCACGGCGTTCGCCAGCATCACGGTCGGCGCAGGCGACGAGCAGCTGCTCGAGGTCGTGTTCACGCCGGAGCAAGAGGGCACCGCCACGGGCGCGCTCGTGCTCGAGGCGTCGACGGTCGAGCTGTCGGGCGAAGGCCTGCGCGTGCCCGAGTGTGTGGCCTCGAGCGTCTGCCTCGACACCCGCTTCGTCGCGACGGCAGCCCGCTGTGTCGAAGCACCGAAGCCGCGGGGAACGTCGTGTGAGACCAACTGCGTGCGTGGCGGCTGTGCCGACGGCGTGTGCGAAGGCGTGCTGAAGACGTGTGACGACGGCGACGCGTGCACCATCGACGCGTGCTCCGAGACCGAGGGGTGTTCGACGACGCTGCGAGAGTGCCCGGCGCCTTCACCGTGCACGGTCGGGGTCTGCTCACCGACGACGGGCTGCTCGGTCGAGCCGGCGCCCGATGGAACGTTGTGCGGGCGCGACGATTGTCTGGCTGACCGCGTCGACCTCTGCCTGAGCGGCGTGTGCACGCAACGCCCGCGACCGGTGACGGCGCAGTGCTCGAACCGCTGGGTGCCGCTCGACGAAGCGATTGGTCCGACGGCGTTCGACGTGGCGCGCGACCGCGTGGTGCTGTTCAGCGACACGCTCGGCGCCACCGCCGAGACCTGGGAGTGGGACCGCACGGGCTGGCGACAGCGTTTCCCCGTCGATGCGCCGAGCGCGCGGAGCGGTCACGCGCTCGCGTACGACGCGGCCAGGCGTCGCGTGCTGCTCTTCGGTGGGCGCGACCTCACCGGGCTGCTCTCGGACACGTGGGAGTTTGACGGCACGACGTGGACGCGTCGGTCGCCCGCCCTCTCGCCGCCTCCCCGTGCGGGCCACGCGATGACGTACGACCCGGTGAAGCGTGTGGTGGTGCTGTTTGGAGGCTCGTCGACCGCCCGCGCGCCGCTCCACGCCGACACGTGGGAATGGAATGGCCGCGAGTGGTCCGAGCGCATCACGCCGAATCGTCCGCAGGGCCGCGTCAACCACGGCCTCGTCTACGACTCGAGCCGGCGCCGCCTGGTGCTCTTCGGAGGCGAGGCCGAGAAGGTGATTCAAGGCAGCACCTTCTTCGAGCCGGTCGCGCAGACGTGGGAGCTCGATGGCATGAATTGGGTGGCGAGAACGCTGGCGCTCGAGCCGGCGCCACGCGCGCACCCGCTGATGGCCTGGGACGCCGTTCGTCGGCGGGTGGTGTTGCGCGCGGGCGACCTGCAGAGCGGCGTGCTCGCGCCCGACACGTGGGAGTTCGACGGCGCGAGTTGGGCGAAGCTCGATGACGCAGCCACTCCCGCCTTCGAGCGCGCCAGCTCGGTGGTGTGGGACGCGACGAGTCGACGCGTGACGCTCTTCACGCCGAGCGCCGGCGTGTGGACGTTCGATGGCCAGACATGGCTGCGGGTGCCTCCCACCGTGCCCGGCTTTGCGTACGGCGACGCGTCCGACCTCACGTGGGACTCGGCGCGCGGGCTGGTGGTGGCGGTGGGCATCGGCCGCACCTCGCGCGTCACCGAGACGTGGGAGTTCGACGGCACCTCGTGGAGTCAGCGCTCCTCGGCGACGGCGCCACCACCGCGGTACAGCCGCAAGCTGGCGTACGACACCGCGCGGCGGCGCGTGCTCGCGTTCGGTGGCGACCAGAGCGCCTCGCTCAACGCTCCCACCAGCGAGCTCTGGGAATGGGACGGCCTGACGTGGACGGAGCGGGTGCTCACGACGTCTCCTCCTCCGCGGAACTTCTTCGGGCTCGCGTACGACGAGCTCCATCGACGCCTGGTGCTGTTTGGCGGCACGGCGAATCAGCAGCCGCTGGGAGACACCTGGGCGTTCGACGGCACGAGCTGGGTGCAGGCGTTCCCGATGACGGCTCCGGGTGCGCGCGCGTTTCACGTGATGGCGTGGGACGCGCGGCGGCAACGCGTGGTGCTCGTCGGTGGCGAGCGCGCGACGGGAACCTGGGAGTGGGACGGACAGACGTGGTCGCTGCGACCTTCGGCCGTGATGCCACCCTCGATTGCCGCGGCGATGGCCTTCGACGTTTCGCGGCAGAAGCTGGTGCTCGTCACCGAGCCGCCGAACGCGATTCAGACGTGGGAGTGGGACGGCACGAGCTGGGCGCAGGCGATGGTGCGGGCGGCTCCGCGTGGTGCACAGGCCATGGCCTACGACACCGTTCGTAATCGACTCACGCTCAGCACCGGCGCGTCGACGTGGCTGTTCCTGCCCTGATCAACGATTCACATTTTCAAGGTTGCCGTCACAATCAGGTGCACGTGCTCAGCGTGACGCTCTCACTTGTGCTTCTCGCGGAGCCAGCAGACCCGCAAGCCGCGGCGTGGGTGAACGTTGCGGCGGCGCCGTTTCTCATCCAGACCTTTGCGTTGTCTCTGGGCGCCTCGGTTCCGGTGGCTCCGAGAGTCGCGCTGACGACCGACGCCGCGTGGATTGGTCGGAAGCATCTGATCTGGGACGAGTGTGCGTCTGGCGGCTGGGTGGGCTGGCTCTCGGTGGGCCCCGAGATTCGCCCGTTCGGAGCGCCCAACCGTCGCGACGGCTTCTACCTGCTGCCGAAGTTCGTCATGCGCCTCAGCTGGACGGTGGGGTCCCAGAGTTCACGTCGAACTGACGGTGACTATTGCCCGGCGCCGTACCCCAATGGTCTCTCCTTCGCGGCCGGTGTTGGTGGAACCCTCGGCTGGAACTGGGTCGTCTGGAACCACCTGTACCTCGGCGTCGGAGGCGGAGCCGCCATCGTCGCGGCCCTCAGCAAGACGTTCACCGGCGTCGTCGGCCTCTGGGAAATCGACGTGCAGCTTCGCGTCGGCGTGGCCTTCTGAGCTGGCGGCTCAGCGCTCGGCTTCAGGCGGCAGCTTGAGCAGCTGTCTCGACAACGCCCACAGCCGCTCCTGAAGCTTCACGTCGTTGGCGGCTCCCGAGGCGGGCATCTGCTCCGTGCCTTCGAAGTAGCGGCCCGTGATGTTCGCGAGCGTGGGCGACATCGCCAGGTGGAGCGGCCCCACCGCACCAGCCTGGGGGGTGAGTGGATTCTTCGGCTCGCGCGCGTTCGGCGGCGCCTCTCGACGCAGCCCCGTCGCCACCACGCCCGGGTGCACGGCGTTTGCGGTGACTCCCTGGCCCTCGAGCCG
>JAEUJR010000768.1 GCA_016793585.1 Archangium sp. | reverse complement strand
CGAGACGTTCATTCCCAAGGTCGAGAAGAGCGTCGAGAAAGAGGCGTTCTGATCCTTGTGGGAGCCCCTGTTCGGGGTTAGGAATCGACCTTCGTTTTCCACGAAATCAACGGTTTTCAGCGGCGGAACTTCTGCCGCGATGAGTTGTCGAAGAGGGCACCATGGCGACCGCGCCTGCTCCTGGCAAGAATCTCCGAATCGCCCTCATTCAGGGCTCCAAGATCACCGAGGACCGCACCTTCAAGAGGCGCGTGCCTGTCACCGTCGGCCAGGACGCGAAGAACACCCTCGTCGTCCCCGTCTCGAACTTGCCCTCCTCGTTCACGCTCTTCGAGTTGGTGAACAACCAGTACGCCCTCGTCTTCAAGGCGGGCATGGAGGGCAAGGTCAACGTCAACGGCAGTGAGCTGACGTTGCAGCAGGCGCGCGAGAAGGGGCTCGCCAAGTCGCGCGGCGACGTGCTCGTGCTGCCGCTCACCGACGCCTCGAAAGGTCGCGTCGCGCTCGGCGAAGTGTCGGTGCTCTTCCAGTTCGTCACCCCGCCGCCAGAGCCAAAGCGCGAAGAGCTGCCGCCGACGGTCAAGGGCAACTTCTTCAGCCAGATCGATCAGTTCTTCTTCACGATCCTCGCCGCGTCCGTCTTCCTGCATTTCTCTGGCGCGTCGTACATCGCCTGCCAGCCTGTTCCCGAAGAGAAGGAGCTCTCGCTGGAAGAGCTGCCTGACCGCTTCGTGAAGGCGATGATGCCGGTGGAGATCAAGAAGCCCGAGCCGAAGAAGGAGACGGCCAAGGGCGACGAGCCGAAGAAGGAAGAGAAGAAGGAAGAGAAGGTCGCTGAAGGCGAGAAGAAGGAGAAGGCCGCCACCAGCAATGAGAAGAAGGCCGAGCTTCAGGCCAAGGTGGCGCGGTCGGGTCTGCTCAAGATCATCGGCGCGGCGGGCTCTGGAGATGGCGCTTTTGCAGACGTGCTCGGCAGCTCGAACAGCGTCGGTGACGTGGCGAGCGCGCTCTCGGGCGCCAGCGGCGTGAACATGGCAACGGCCGATGCGCTCGCAGCGGGTGGGCCCAGGGGCAGCGGCACGGGCTCTGCCGCAGACATCGGCTCGCTCGGCACGTCGGGCACCGGCAAGGTCGACCTGGCTGAGAAGGGCCCAGCGGCCATTCGCGGCAAGGTCGCCGACGCGGCTCCCGAGGTCGAGAGCGCGGACATCGATCGGAACAAGCTCAACGCGTTTCTCCGTGGCCGTATTCGGGCCATCCAGGGCTGCTACGAGAAGGAGCTCAAGCGAAACCCCAACCTCAAGGGCAAGGTCGTCGTTCGGTTCTCGATCACCACGGGTGGGCGCGCCTCGGAGATCGAGATCGAGCAGGACACGCTGGGCAATGATGCCGTCTCGAGCTGCATCAAGACCGTCATTCGCGGTTGGGTGTTCCCCTTCAAGCCCGACAGCGACGTGTCGGTCGCGTACCCGTTCGTCTTCTCGCCCGCCTCCTGATCGTTCGCGGCTGTCGGCGAATGCTGGCAGACTCCCGCCGACATGGACCGCCTCGCCGTCCTCTCGGGCTCATCACTCTTCGACATGCTCTCGAACGAAGAGCTGGCGGCCGTCGCGCAGCTCGCGAGCGAGGTTCGGGTCGAGGCGGGTCAGGTTCTCTTCGAAGAAGGTCAGCTTGGCGACAGTGTCTTCGTGCTCGCCCAGGGAGAGGTCGAGGTGGTTCGTCGTGACGCGACGGGAACGCCAAGGTGCATCGCGACCCTGGGCCCGCAGCAGTTCTTCGGCGAGATGAGCCTCATCGACAAGGAGTACCGGTCGGCCACCATCAAGGCTCGCACGCCGTGTGAGTTGCTCCACCTCTCGAGCGAGAAGCTCACGGCGTTCCGACGACTTCACCGCGATGGCTTCACCTTCATCGTCATCAACATCGCCAGAATGCTGTCTGCGCGCCTGCGCGAGGCCAACTCCCGGCTGGCTGGGGCCTGATGAACCGAAGATGAATCGGGTCAGATTCGACGGGTACCAAGCTCCTGGAGCACAACCTCCATTGACTTACATGACGACGAACCTTAAGTTTTCCAGTCTCTTTCGTCTCTCCCGGGTGGGGGTGCCTGTGTCGTCTCGCTGGTTCATCGCAGCAGCTGTGATCGCGCTGGCGACGTTCGCCATCGCGCAGAACGCACCTCCCGCGCCCGCTGCTGGCCAACCGGTCGAGGCGTCGAAGGTTCCCGACAACGAGAAGCTCAAGGTCAGCTCCGATTCGCTCTCTGTGATGCGCGCCGCGCTCAAGGACGTGCTTCAGAAGCTCGAAGAAGCTCGCAACACCAAAGACGTCGTGAAGCTCACCTGCGTGAACGAGAAGCTCACCCAGATCAAGGGTCTGCTTCGCATCTCTGAGCAGTCAGACGTGGCGCTTCAGGAAGCCGTCGCCCGTCGCGAATCGCAGTCGGCTGATCACGAGTTCACCAAGGTCACGATCGCGCGCTCGAAGGTCGATCAGCTTCGCGCCGAAGCGGAGCAGTGCATGGGCCAGCTCGCGTTTCGTGCCGACGAGAACGCCACCATCGAAGTCGAGACGCCTGACTACTTGCCGAAGGGTGATCCGTCGAGCGTGACCGGATTCTCCCGCACCGTTGACTCGCGGCCGCCGCCCGCCAGTCCGACCATGTGACCTGCTGACTCTCGTGACCTCGAAACTACTTGGACACCCGGCCGGGTGTGCTACGGACGGCTGACCGATGAATCGGAGGGGACTCGTGAGGCCGGGGGCGATCTCGGCGCTGCTAGCACTGTGCGTGGCGACGTCTGCCTTCGCGCAAGCGGGCGCTCCGGTTGGCTTCAAGGTCGGTGACGGTCGGCTTCATCTGCTGGGGGAGATCGACAGCCGCTTCGACTCCCTCGTCGGCTATTTTTCGGGTCAGGGCGTGCCCAGCCCCGAGATCATGTTCGTGCCGCGGTTGGGCCTCTCCTACAACCTCGAGACGCCTTCCACCCTGGTCAAGTTCGGTGGGAACGCCGAATACCTGATCTTCTCCGGCATTCTCTCGCCCAGCTCTCGCAACCTGTCGCGACTGCAGGCCCTCGTGGGTCTCGACACCTCGTTCAACCGCGACGGCGCCGTCTCTGTCGACATCGGCGATTCGTTCACCCGTTCCGACCGAACGCAGAACCCGTCGGCTGGCATCGGTGTGGTGTCGCTCTTCAACTCGCTCTACCTCGGCGTTCCGATTCGTCCTGGTGGTCGCGCGCTGGAGTTCACGCCTCGGGTCACCTGGTCGGTCGAGTTCTTCGAGCCGCTTCTCACGGGCGTGACCACGTGCCCCGCTGGTGACATCACGTGCGACCCGTCGTTGGTGGCGAACATGAACTACAGCAACCTGAACTTCGCGCTCGGTTCGCGTTTCAGGTTCCTGCCGAAGACCGCTGCGATCCTCGACGTCAACTTCGACTACCGCACCTACTTCAACGCTGCGGCGACCAACCAGCCAGCCAACATCTTGCGTGGGCGCGCGGGGCTCGCGGGTCTCATCACACCTCGCTTCTCGCTCACCTTGTTGGCGGGCGCTGCGTACGACTTCGGAGCCACTCAGCGCGCTGCACCGATTGGACAGGCCGAACTGACCTATCTCGTGGGTGACTCGACCTCGGTCGCGATTGGCTACCTGCGCGACATGATGCCCGTGCCTGCGTACGGCACCTTCGCCAACGATCGTGGCTACCTGAACGCTCGCCTGGGCTTCTTCGCCGATCGCCTGACCCTCAACGGGACGGCCTCGGTGGACTACTTCACGTTCTTCGCGCCCATGGGCGCCGTGGCCAACCGCAATGACCTTCTCGTCGGGCTCAACGTTGGGCCCGCCTTCACGGTCACGTCGTGGTTCGTCATCAGCGCCACCTACGGTCTCGGGTATCGTTCCTCGACGCAGAGCACGCAGACGGGCATCAATTTCGTGCGCCACGAGGCGAACCTTCGGCTGACCTTCCGGTACTGAAGGCCGATGCGTCAGCTCCTCTTCGTTATCAGCCTGCTTCTGGTCGCGGCCCCGGCGTGCCGCACACCCAAACCGCTGGGTGGTCAGCTTCGGCCCGAGGATCTTCCGACTCCAGATGGTGGTGTTCGCGCCAACACGCTGGGCACCGGCGATTTTCTCGAGGTGCGCGTCTATCAGGAGCCCGATCTCTCCGGCATTTATCGCGTCTCCCCCGAGGGCGTGATCGACTATCCGCTCTGCGGGAAGGTTCGTGTCTCCGAACTGACCCCAAGTCTTGCAGCAGATGCGATCACGGGCTGCCTGAAGCAGGGGTACGTGCGGCGGCCGCAGGTGACGGTGATGGTGAAGGAGTTCAACTCCAAGCGGATCTTCGTCTTCGGTGACGTCTCGAAGCCTGGTTCGTTCCCCTACGAAGAGGGCATGACGATCGTCGCGGCGGTCAGCTCGGCTGGCGGCTTCAATCGCACCGCAGCCCGCAACGGCGTGAACGTCACCCGATTGATCGAAGGTCGAGAGACGCGGGTTCCGGTGAAGGTCGAAGACATCATCAACGGGAGCGAGAAAAACTTCGCGCTCCAGCCAGGCGACATCGTCTTCGTTCCCGAGGGCTTCCTGTAACACCAGACGCATCCAGCGGCTGACGTTGCGCGACTGTGGGGCGCGACGTGGTGGAACCACGATTTTGTGGAGCCGCGACTGGTGGAGTTGCGACTGGTGGAGCAGCGCCGGAGGTCGCGTGGCGCTGCTTCAGCTCTCGGCGAACGACCCCCGCGAGTGGGACGCGGCGATCATGACGGTGAGGGATGGAGAGACTAGAGCCGCGACTGTGCAGCGGCGCCTTGGTGGAACGGCGACTGGCTGGCGTAGCGCAGCCGCGGTTCGCGAAGCCGCGAAGCAACGTGCCGAGGGCGCCTGCTTGGAGAACGAGCCATTGCGCGTGAGCGCCTCGCCCAGACCGGCACACGCACGGCCCACGCACGCCGGCCGGCATGTTGAGGGCTTGCGAACGAAAAGGGCCCGTCGTTTCCGACGAGCCCTTTCGGCGACTACAGGCTGATGCTGCTTCAGCTCCTGGCCTTCTCGTCGTCTCCGCTCCGCTTGAGCGAGGTGCCGAGAAGTGAATCCATCCACATGTGGCTGATGCCGAAGTTCTTGTCGGGATCGGCGAAGTGGTGGGCCATGTGATGAGCGCGCAGCGCCTTGCCGCGCTCGGTGCTGGGCGGGCGGTAGTGCGTCGACCAGTGCATGAAGTCGTACCAGAGGTAGCCGACCACGATGCCGCACCAGAACGGAACCGTGAGGTCGGGGCGGCCGATCAGCCAGAGCAGGCCCGCGATGATGCTCGCCAGCCCAATGCTCACCGGCAGCGGCATCACGAGGCGCGCGGGGTCGTCGGGGTACTTGTGGTGAAAGCCATGGCCCGTCCACCCCGGCCACAGGTGAAACACGTTCTTGTGAACGAAGTACTCGAGGAACTGCCAGGTGAGAAAGCCGAGCGGGATCGCGCCGAGGGTGACCTGCCAGGTCGTGGTTCCGCTCATCAGCGACGACCCCAGCACGTACGCCACCATGGGGATCCAGAAGACGAACGGCGCGGCCGGGTGCACCTTCGAGAAGAACTCGAAGAAGTCGCTCTGGTACATCCGTCCCTGCGTGTGGCGAACGTAGTCGCGCATCGGGTCCGAGGTGTTCATGGGCGCGCCACATAGCCGAGCCGCGACGACGCAAGCAACCCCAGCGTTTTCGATGGGTTGATGGTCATCAACGAAGCGCCAGCGTTCGCTTCAAGAACGCCGCAAGCCCGCGCAGCACCTCGAGCGGAATCTCGTGACCTCCGTCGAACGCGGTGAAGTCGACCCTCAGGCCCGCTCCGACCATCAGCTCCTCGAGCCAGCGCGCGGCGGCGAAAGGCAGCACCTCGTCGAAGCGCCCGTGAGACTGAAACACCG
>JAEUJR010000739.1 GCA_016793585.1 Archangium sp. | reverse complement strand
CCACGTCAACGTCGCGAGCACCCGCGGCCACGCGTCGTAGCGGAGCAAACCCGCCGACTCGTGCAGCAGCAACAACGCCTCGAGAATCTTCGCGGCGTCGACGTCGTGAACGCCGCGCTCGTAGCCCTCGTCGTAGCGGCTCTGCGCGACGTCCTTCGTGATCGGCAGCAGCCCCTTGCCCGCGCGCAGGGTGTCGTGAAAGCGCGCGAACGACTGCCCGTCTCGCCCCGACTCGGCGGCCTTGAAGAGCGTGAACGCGAGGTACTCGGCGCGGCTCACCTCAGGAGACTCGCTCGGCAACGTCTGGTCCCAGTACGCCTTCGCCGCATCGATGGCCGGGTCCGACAGCCGTTGGAAGTAGTCGGAGCCGGTGAGGTGAAGGAACAACCCGTCGTCCTTCGGCAGCACGGTGGCTTCGAGGGGCTGCGTGTTGACGTTGAACCGGTGCGGACCGAACCGGACGACCGCCGCCCCGCCCTCGTACAGGTCCTTGCGATCACGCAGTGACCGGAGCGCGTCCTGGCGGGCCGTCTTGAGCCGAGACTCCAGCTCGTCGGCCTTCACCGGATCCTTCAGCTCGATCAGCTGCGAGATGAACTGGCGCAGCTTCTGCGCCGTGGGATCCGACGCGAAGTACGCGTTGAGTTCGTCGTCGGTGTTGAAGCTGCCGGCGCGCCGGGCGATGCCCTGCAGCACGCGCTCAGCCGCGCCGAAGAGGTTGGCCGCCTTGCGCTGGCGCTCGTCGATGAGCACCTGCCGGCGGCGCGCGAAGGCGTCGAACAGCTCTTCCCGTCGCTGCGCGAGCTCGCCTGCGAACTCGTCGACGTCGCTGAACCGGCTCTCGAGCTCTTCCAGCTGCACCGACAGCTTCGCGAGCTGCTCGTCGACCTTCTCTGGCGTGTCCGAGAGCGAGAGCGCGCTGTCGATGCTCTGGGCGAACAGCTTGAACTGAGAGGTGAACTCGGCGCGGGTCTCGAGGCCGAGCAGCTCCTTGCGCCGGCCCTGAACGGTCGCCCGCACGCGGTTCAGCTTCGAGAACACCTCGCTGATGTCTTCGAGAATCTTCGCCTTCTGCGTGGCGTCGCCCGACGACAGGCCGCCGACCACCTCGCCGAGCACCGTGAGCCCCGTGCCCAGCCGCTCGACCTCTTCGACCTGCCCTTTGAGTTCGGGCGTCTTGGTCGCCTTCGCGATCTCGGCGTCGAGGCGCGCGACGCTCTCGTGGAGCGGCTGAAACGCGGCGGGCGTGAGCAGGAACTCGACCGTCCACGCGCTCACCTGCTCGAACGACTTGATGACCTCGGCCTCGAGCCCGTCGACGCGCGCGAGATCCATGTAGCGGATCTCCTTCAGCGTGATGAGCACGCCTCGCTGCTTGCGCAACGAGGCAAGCGCCGTCATCAACGAATCGGTCGAGCGCAGATCGTCCTGCGTCAGTCCGCGCAGCAACACCTCCTGCTGCTCGATGGCCTTCGCCAGCTCCTCGCTGGCGCGCTTCTGCATCGCCAGCACCTTCTCGAACTCGTCGACGATCAGCTCGGCCGACTTCTTGAGCTCGTGCACCTTCGAGAGGAGCTCGATCTCCTTCTGGCCGAGCCAGTGAAAGGCGTCGACGACGCGCTGACAGGTCGAGATGAGGCCTTCGTACGTGCGCCGGGTCGGCTTCTCTGCCTCGGCCATGCGCTTGATGGTGAGCACCTCTGAGATGCCACGCACCAGCTCGGCGTTCCCCAGCTTGCCGAGAGAAGACTGCGGCACGGGCTGGGCGGCCGCGTACTCGGCCGAGACGAAGGGCGTCTGCCACACCTGCATCGGGTGCACGCGTGTCGGCTCGTTCGACGTCGAGCGGAACACCACCATCTGCCCGTCACCGAAGATCGAGTACCCGTGGCAGTGAATCGGAGACGCCACCTCTTTGCGAACGAGGTTGTACGGCAGCAGCACGTAGCGGCCGCCATCGCGCTCGTAGAAGACGTACAGCACGTCTTCGCCGTTCGGAGACTTGATGGCGCGCTTGAACTCGAGGCCCGTGACGTCGGCGTCGAACAGCTTCACCTCGCCAGTCTGCAGCGCGTACCCACCGGGGAAGATGACGCCCTGATCTTCCGGCAGCTGCACGCACGACACGCCGATCGCATCGACGCGCGCCACCGTGCTCGTGCGCGTGTTGAACACGAGGTAGCGGTACTTCTCTTCGCGAAACGGCTTCACCTTCAGCAGAATCAGCGCGCCCAGCTTCGCCCAGTGGAACTCGGC
>JAEUJR010000701.1 GCA_016793585.1 Archangium sp. | reverse complement strand
GAGCAGACAGTCGTTGTCGTCGTCGGTGTCCTGGAAGTCGTAGAGCCCGTCGCCGTCGGTGTCGGGCGCGATGCTGGTGCAGCTGGTGCCTTCGTTGCGGTCTTCGATGCCGTTGCCGTCGGTGTCGAGCGCTTCGGCGGGCCGAAGCTGCACGGCCCAGTCGTTGAGCCCGTTGGCGCCGACCGTCTGCACCGAGACGGGCCGTGTCGAGGTGATGGTGTAGAGCTGGTTCGCCGGCAGGTTGAGGAAGCCATCGGCGCCGAGCGTCACCGTCGTCGGCGCTCCGCCGCTCGAGTACGTCACCTGCGTGTTGGCCTCGAGCGCGAACACCGTCGCGCCCTGCGTCTGCGACGAGAGAAGGAAGGCGCGGCCCTGGTCGCCGAAGTTCGACGTGAGGTCGTCGCCCATGTCGGCGATGCCGTCTCCACCTTCCTGGTCGCCGGACCAGATGGTGACGGGGCCCGAGGCGACGAGGCGGTACTGGGCGGTGCCGAGCGCCGCGAAGCCGTTCGCGGCGGTGTTCAAGAAGGCCGAGTTCGCGGCGACGGTGATGTTCTGGTAGCCGGCCGTGTTCGCGAGCGCGCCGCCGGTGACGGTCTGCAGGCTGAAGGTGATGGCGCTCGAGCCCGCGTTGAACACGGCGAGCGAGCCGCGACGCCATTCGTAGGTCGAGAAGTAGAACTCGACGCCGCGATCGTTGTTGCAGTCGTTGCGCAGCCCATCGGCGTCACGGGCGACAGGCGGAATCTGCGTGTTGCCGTTGCCCGAGTTCGCCTGAATCGCGATGAGCGCAGCCGAGGTCGTGGCCGCGGGAGCAGCCGACTCCACCGCGTACGTCTGGTTCGGAACGACGGCGGGAATCTGCCAGCGCTGCCCGGTCGCGAGCGTGGGGCTCACCGCGACCTGATTGCCCGACGCATCGAGCACGCGCACCACGGCCGGGTCTCGCGCGTAGACGAATTGCTGGTTCGCGCCGTTCGCCATCGGCGTGAACACGAAGCGCGTGCCCCAGTACTTTCGTCCGTCTTCCTGAGGGTAGAAGAAGCTGCCCGAGTAGTTGCAGCAGTCGTAGCCCAGCACCGCGAGCACCGGCCGCGAGGTGACGAGCTTGAACTCGCGCGTGGCGTTGAGCGACACGACGATGCGCGCGAGCCGCGAGATGGTGCCCTGCTGCACGAGCGTGTTGGCCGGCAGCGCGCGCACCTCGAACGTCGTCGACGCGGCGATTCCCACCAGCGTCACCTGGCCGTTGTTGTCGGGGTTGCGGCCGTAATAGGTCTCGGCGTTCGTGACGGCGGCAGCGAGCACGAGACAGCACGACAGCGTGCGCGAGGCGAAGGCGAGGTTCACGAGAGGCTCCGGTGGGAGGTACGGCGGGGCTGCAGAAGTGTGGCGACGCTGAAGCGCGAACGCAAGCCGGTTTCGAAGTAATTACATGGGCTTACAAAGACTCAGGGTGCAGGAACGACACCAGCCGGGCTTTAAGTGATTCTCCGGTCTTCGAGGTGGGGTGGGTATGCAGAGCGCGACATTCGACGTCGATCGACCCGGGTCACTCCGCAGTGATTTCGCAGCGAGACCCTGCGTGAAGGTGCTCCGAGGTGGGCTCGTGTTCGTGCTGATCAGCGCGAGCGCGTGGGCCGGAGACCCGTGCGTGAAGGTGACGCAGAAGACCCTGGCCGACGGCGTCGAGCTGTGGGCCGACCTGTCGACGTGCACCGAAGTCACGATGAGCATCACGGCCGACGAGACGAACGTGGTGAACGAGCTGCCGCCCATCATCGACTCGGCGGGTCGAACGCACTTTCTCGCGGCGAAGTGGAAGCAGCTCGATCGCGACGCGGCCTGGAGGCTGAAGGACTGGAAGTACCGCTGGAAGCTCGGGCGCCGGCTCGTCGTGCTGCCGCCGACGGTGACCTGGAAGCGGCCGTTCGCGGGCACGTTCAAGCTGATTCAGGGCCCGCGCGGCACGTTCAGTCACTTCGAAGGGTCGCAGGACGAAGAGGCGTACGACTGGGAGATGCCCGAAGGCACGCCGGTGCTCGCCGCGCGTGATGGCGTCGTCGTCGGCGTGCGCAGTGATTGTTCGGTGGGCGCGGTCGACGAGGCGCTGAAGAACGAGAACAACTACGTCGTGCTCCGCCACGATGACGGGCTGTTCTCCGAGTACAACCACCTCAAGCAGGGCGGCGTGATGGTGAAGCTCGGAGACAAGGTGACGGCGGGCCAGCAGCTCGGCGAGTCGGGCAACACGGGCTACACCTCGAAGCCCCACCTGCACTTCTCGGCGTTCCACACCATCGACGGAACGTTGCGGCAGGAGGTGCCGGTGTCGTTCAACGGCATGAAGCCCGCGCGGCGAACGGGCCCTGACGAGAAGATTCGCAAGGCCGTGCAGGAAGCGAGCGACGCGTTCGAGGCCATCGACGCGAAGTGAAGTAAGGCAGTGCTCCCCCGTGCAGCCACTCGACATCGCCATCGTTGGAACCGGTACCGCTGGGAGCGCGAGCGCGCTCTTTCTCGCGAGGCAGGGCCACCGCGTCACCGTCTACGAGAAGGTGATGGATCCGCGGCCCGTCGGCGCCGGCATCATGCTGCAGCCGACCGGCATGGCGGTGCTCTCGGCGCTTGGGCTCGTGAACGAAGTGGTCGCGCGCGGAGAGCCGCTGCGTCACCTCGTGGCCGAGACACCTTCGGGCCGGCGCGTGCTCGACCTCGCCTACGCCGACCTCGCGCAAGATTTGTACGGAGTGGGCCTGCATCGCGGCGTGTTGTTTCAGTCGTTGTTCCGCGCCGTGCAGACGGAGCCCGGCATCACGCTGAAGCTCGGCCACGACATCGAAGACCTCGCGCGCGACGAGCGCGGGCACTTCCTCGTCGAGCGTGAGACGAAGCGAAGGTTCGGCCCGCACGACCTCGTCATCGTCTGCAACGGCGCGCGCTCGAGCCTGCGAGACGACACCGCGCACGAGAAGATCGTTCGCCGGTACCCGTGGGGCGCGTTGTGGGCGGTGGTGCCCGACGTCGAGCATCGCTTCACGGGGCGGCTGTTTCAGGTGGTGAAGGGCACGCGCATGTTGTCGGGGCTGCTGCCGACGGGCCTCGGGCCTGAGGGCTCCACACCGCTCGTGAGTCTCTTCTTCAGTCTGCGCGCTGACCGGCTCGACGCATTCAAGGCGAGTGACCTCGAGGCGTGGAAGGCGCAGCTGCTCCGAGACATGCCCGCGACGGAGCCGGTGCTCGCGCAGCTGCACACGCACGACGACCTGCTGTTCTCGGAGTACCACGACGTCGTGATGTGGCCGTGGAACGTGGGCCGCGTCGTGTACCTGGGAGACAGCGC
>JAEUJR010000681.1 GCA_016793585.1 Archangium sp. | reverse complement strand
ACGCGGCCTTCGTCGGCCGTGAAGCGCACGACCTCGACCAGCTTCTCCACGTCCCACAGGCGAATGGAGCCGTCGTGACTGCCACTCGCGAGCCGCTTGCCATCGACCGAGAAGTCGAGCGCCGTCACCTGATCCTGATGGCCATAGAGGACGCCGCCCGGCTGACCATCGGCGACGCGCCAGAGGCGAATCGATCGGTCCCACCCGCCGCTCGCGAGCAACGTGCCGTCAGGCGAGAACCGCACCGCGCGCACGCCGTGTTCGTGGCCCTCGAGCACGCGCAGCTCCTTCCACGTCTTCGTCTCGTAGAGGCGCACGCGACGGTCGTAGCCAGCCGTCGCGACCAGGCGGCCGTCGGGCGAGAACGTCGCGTGAAAGAGCCCGTCTTTCGAGCGAGGCAACGACACCTTCAGCGACTGCGTCGCGACGTCCCAGACGAGGAGTCTGCCGTCTCGGCCGACCGACACCGCCAGCGTCTCGTCAGGGCTCAGCGCGATGGACTCGATCTGCTCGGTGTGCGCGCCGACCACGGCGAGCGAACGCCGCTCCTTCACGTCCCAGAACCGAACCGCGCCATCGGAGGCCGAGCCAATCGCCAACCGGCCGTCTCGCGTGAGCACCGTGCAGCGCGCGGGCATGCCGAGCACCGCGGCCTCGTCTTCCGGCGACGGCGTCATCACCGTCGCGCTCTCGAGGTCGGGCGTCACCAGCACGAAGCCCGCGTTGTGCTGCAGCGCGATGCGGCCGTCGTCGAGCTCGGTCAGCGCGCTGACGTCGTGGCGGTTGTCGAGCACGGGGCTGTTCATGTCGAGCGACCGCAGGCTCACCAGGCCCCGCCGGCCACCGGT
Organism: Archangium sp.; assembly: GCA_016793585.1. The sequence continues at coordinate 4,093 of JAEUJR010000681.1, read as the reverse complement.
CGCCAGCACGCGCGTGCCCGCGAGGAACGTCGTCGCCAGCAGCTCGTCGTCACGCCCGATGGAGGCGCTCAGCAGCGGCAGCTGCGACGGCCCCGTCCACACGCGCGAGGTGCCGTCGGCGCTCGCCGAGGCGATGACGTCTCCGTCGCTCGACCACGAGACGGCGTACGTCTTCTGGGTGTTGCCGAGCAGCACCTGCCGCTCGTCCCACGTGGCGGTCGACCAGAGCCGCACGGTGGTGTCGCGGCCCGCCGACGCGAGCAGGTGCCCCGAGGGCGAGAACGCCAGCCCCAGCACCGAGCCCGTGTGCCCCTTGAGCGGAGCGACCAGCGTGCCATCGTCGCGCCGCCGCACGTCGAGCGTTCCGTCCCACGCGCCCGACACGACGCGCAGACCATCGGGCGAGAAGACGACCGCGTACACGGGCCGTTCGTGGCGCGCGACGAGGCGCAGCTGGTTCGTCGCCAGGTCGAGCAGCGAGACCGAGCCGTCTTCGCACCCGATGAGCAGCTCCTTCGCGTCGGGCGCGACGGCCAGCGCGTTGACGGCGTCGGGCATCGGCTGCAGCACCACGCTCTCGCCCGTCTTCGTGTCCCACGCGCGCACGGCGTCATCTTCGCCACCAGAGAACAGCCGCGCTCCATCGGGCGAGATGGCGAGCGCGCTCACCGACTGCGTGTGCCCTTCGAGCACGCGCAGCGCCGCGCCCTGCTGCACGTCCCAGACGCGAATCGTGTGGTCGGCACTGCCCGAGAAGAGCGTTCGACCATCGGGGCTTCCCACCAGCGCGCGCACCGCCGCCGTGTGCCCGCGCAGGAGCCTGCTCGCCGACCGCGTGCGCGGCCACACCACCCGAAGCCCTGCGTTCGCGTCTTCACGGCCGGCCGACTCGCGCGCCGCCGCGTACCAGACCGACGCCTCTTCCCAGCGGAGCAGCGACTCGGCGAGGCGGCCCTTCTCGACGAAGGCTTCGGCGAGCGACTCACGGTTCTGCTGCACCGCGCGGGCGAGTGCGACGACCGCGACGAGCAGCACCACCAACGAGATGGTACCGACGAGCGCCGCGGTGCGATTGCGGCTGACGAAGAGACGCACGAGCTCGACCGCGGAGTAGTCGTGGGCGCCGACGGTGCGGCCATCGAGGAACGCGCGCAGGTCGGCGGCGAGCGCCTTCGCGTCGGGGTAGCGCCGGTCAGGGTCCTTCTCGAGGGCCCGCGCGACGACGGCCGCCAGCGCAGCCGGCACGTGCACGTCGCGATGCTGCAGCGGAGGCACCGGCGCTTCCTGCACCTGGCGCAGCACCTCGGCGAGCGACCTTCCCGTGAAGGGCGTGCTGCCGCAGAGCAGCTCGTAGAGCATGACGCCCAGGCTCCACACGTCGCTGCGTTTGCCGACGCGGTTACGGTCGCCTCTGGCCTGCTCCGGGCTCATGTACAGCGGCGTACCGAACACCTGCCCGTCCATCGTCTCGCGCTGCCCACCACTGCCCGAGCCGACGTCATCGTTCTCGTCGAGCACGCGCGCGAGGCCCCAGTCGAGCACCACCGTCTCGCCGAGCCGCCCGAGCACGACGTTGTCTGGCTTCAGGTCGCGATGCACGACGCCCGCTTCGTGCGCGAACGAGATGGCGTTGCAGACCTCGAGCATGCGCGGCAACAGCGCGAGCCGTTCGACGAGCGTGGAGGCCGCCGACATCGCCTGACCGAGCGTGCCGACTCTTCCGAACCCGTCGCCCTGCACCAGGCGCTGCGCGCAGAAGAGCCGGCCGTCGTCGGTGCGGCCGATCTCGTGCACCGCGATGATGTTGGGGTGGTCGAGCCGCGCGGTGATACGGGCCTCGCGAAGAAAGCGCGCCTCGGAGTCTGCGCCAGCGCTGCCATCACCCGACGGCCTCGGCACCTTGAAGGCGACCTCGCGACCGAGCTCTTTGTCGAAGGCGACCCACACGATGGACTGGCCACCACGGGCGAGCTCGCGAAGCAGGCTGTAGCGCGCGGTGACGGGCTGCGCCTGGCCCGCACCGGTCGAGGGCAACGTGGTCGCGAGTGATGGAGCGTCCCCCACGGGTGTCATCTAAGCGCAGTTACCCGCCTCGCGGTGGTGACGAGGATGATGCTAGGCATCGAGGTGATGCCTGCTCCGCTCTCCGACCGCCGTCTCGCCTCGGTGTACGCGTCGTTCGAACGACAGCTCGCGAAAGAAGCCCGAACCACCATCGGCAAGGACCAGGCGCTCGAGCTGCTGGCCGAGCTCGCGGACCGCGCGGGCAAGACGTCGAAGGATCTGCTGACCGAGCTGCGCACGCCGGGCCTCTCGCTGCAGCAGCAGGCGACGCTGGTGAAGAAGGGCCTGACGAGTGACGAGCGCAGCGACCTGAAGGCGCTGCTGACGGACGGTTCGGTGCCGCTCGCTCCGGCGGCGCGCGAGCTCTTCGAAGCAGTGCTGGGTGGAGCGCCCATTGCCCACGACGCGACGCTCGATGCCGTCGTGACTGCAGGCACTGGCGTTCGCGGCACGACGAAGCCGAACGCGACCATCGAAGCCGTGAACGTTTCCGCCGCGGCGGGCTCGGGGCACGACGTGTTCGTGCTGGGCCAGGCCGATGCGCAGGGCCGCTTCTCCGCGAAGCTCTCGGGGCCGCAACGCCCGAAAGAAGGTGACTTCGTTCGACTGCGTGCGCGCTTCGACGACGGCTCGACCTCCGACTGGGTGACGGTGCAAGCCGATGGGCGAGATGCCCGGCCCGCGGGGCTGCTGGTGAACCGCCTCGAGCTGTCGACGTCGGCGAGCGGCAAGGTCGCGGTCACCTCGCGCGACGACGAGCGCCACCTCTCGGAGCCCGGCGCGACGCTCTCGTTCACCAACCTGCGCACGAAGGCCGTCGAGACCGTCACGCTCGATGGCAACGGTCAGCTGCCGAAGGGCTTCTCGCTCGCGGGCAAGGCGGGCGATCGGTTCTCGGTCTCGGTCACCGACGGCGTGCACGACAAGGCGATGAAGCAGGTCGCGGGGTACGTGACGGTGGCTGGTGGCTCGCGCGCGGGCGATCTCGTGCCCACGCCGGCGCTGCACAAAGACGAGCTGAACAAAGACGGCACGCCGAAGATGACGAAGAAGACGTTCTCGGGCCCGCTGATTCGCGACGGCATCAGCATGGCCGACGTGCACCAGGGCTCGCTCGCCGACTGCTACTTCCCCGCAGCCGTGGCGGCGGTGGCCAACGCGAGACCCGAGCTGCTGCGTCAGCTCATTCGCGACAACGGCGACGGCACGTTCACCTTCACGTTCACGCAGCGCGACTGGGCGACGGGCCGCACGAAGAAGGTGCCGGTGACGGTCGATGGCGATCTCTGGGTGAAGCCCGAGAAGGGCACGCCCATCTACGGGCGCGGCGGCGTCGACCAGCGGCCCGAGACGATGGAGCTGTGGTTTCCGCTCCTCGAGAAGGCGTACGCGCAGTGGAAGGGCAGCTACGACGTGATGGGCAGCGGCGGCGTGGCGAGCGACGTCTTCGAAGAGCTGACCGGCGAAGCGGCCGACTATTACGACCTCAACGCGCGCACGAACCCCGACTCATTGTGGCAGCGCATCACCAGCGCCATCGACGACAAGCGGCCCATCGCAGCGGGCACGCACGAAGAGCACGGGCCGGTGCACTACACGAACACCGGCGTCTTCGGAGACCACGCGTACTCGATCGTCGGCTACCAGACCGAAGGCTCGAAGCGCATGGTGGTGCTGCGCAACCCCTGGGGTGACACCGAGCCCCGCAACAACGGGCCCGATGACGGGGTGTTCAAGATCGACCTCGAGAAGTTCATGCACCTGTACGCGAACGTGATGACGATCGCGAAACAGTGATCAGCGGCGCGTCTCGGTGATCTGCTTGATCATGTCGAGGCGGCGCGCGAGCTCTTCGGGGTCCTTCGCGGGCAGGAACCGGCCATCGGCACCTTCACGCTCGACCTCGACGAACTTCGACGGCAGGTACGCGGTCAGCTCTCCGACGAGCCGCTCGAACTGAATCGCCGACTTGCCGTCGACCTGCTTCTCGACCTTGTAGAACGGAAGGTCGAAGTCGCGATCGATGGCG
>JAEUJR010000677.1 GCA_016793585.1 Archangium sp. | reverse complement strand
GTCGTCGCGGCGGCGGCGTACTTCAGGTCGGGCTCGTTGCTGGCCCCGTGGATTGGCCATCAGCTGTCCGACATGATCCTCGACACGTTCCTCAAGACCTGACGGTCAGTCGAAGAGACCGAGCTGGGGCGCGTGTTCTCGGTGCCCCGAGTCGACCTGCGCCTCGAAGAGCGCACGCACGGTCTCGAGTCGGTCCGCGTCTTTCGGCAGCTTGTCGTCACGGAGGCGCGCGATGCGGGGAAAACGAAGTGCGAAGCCGCTCTCGTGACGCTTCGAGGGTTGCAGCCCATCGAAGGCGATCTCCAGGACGATGGCGGGAGGAATGATCAGGTACCGCCCGTCACGGCCAGTCGAGAGCTCGAGCAGCCTCGTGGTGAGGGTCGCGATCTCGGCGTCGGTGAGCCCGCTGTACGCCTTGCCAATCTCGACGAGCTGCGAGCCGCGCCAGACCGCGAACGTGTAGTCGCTCAAGACGCCAGTGCGCTTGCCGTGCCCGTACTCGGCTTTCGTGATGACGACGTCGAGGGTGGCGAAGGCGCGCTTCACCTTTCTCCACGCGCTCCCGCGGCGCCCGGCTTCGTATGGAGCGTCGATGCGTTTGAGCATCAGCCCTTCGTGGCCCCGCGCGCGAGCGGCGGTGAACCGTTCGTCGAGTTGCCGCTCCACTGGCGCCTCGGGGTCGAGCGGGGCGTACGCGTTCACCTGCAGCGGCAGCGTCTCGAGCCGGGCGCGGCGTTCTCTCCACGGCAGCTCGAGCAACGGAGTGCCATCGAAGAGCAGGTCGTACGCGACGAACGCGACGGGCGTCTCTCGCAGCACCGACTCTTCGGGCGCGACGCGGCCGAGCCTTGCCTGCAGCGCCTGGAACGGCCGCGGCCCGCCGTCTCTCGTCACCGCGAGCACCTCACCGTCCATGATGACGGTGCGCTCGAGCGTGCGCAGCTTCGACACGACCTCGGGGAAGGAGGCGGTCACGTCGCCAGTGCCGCGAGCGAAGAGGGTGACGCGCTCCTTCGTGACGTGCGCCTGCACGCGAACGCCATCGAGCTTGTCTTCGACGATGGTGAGCGCGGGGTCGACCGGCTCCTTCACCGACTCGGCGGGAGTCGCGAGCATGAAGGCGATGACGCGCCCGACCTCGATGGAGGCTTCGCCGAGTCTTCCCGAGCGCGCCAGCCGCGCGAGTGAGCCAGCGTCAGGCGTGAGGGCCGAGGCCGCTCGAACGGCTTTGGGGTCGAGCGAGAACGCCTCGGCCAGCGCGTCATCGAAGGTGCTGCGCTGCACGCCGATGCGCAGTTCGCCGAGCAGCGCTTTCACCAGGTACTTCACCTCGCCGCCGCTCGCTTGACGAAAGGTGTCACGCAGCACCGTGAGCTTGTCGGACCGATTGTCGGCCGCGGCGACGGCGTCGAAGAACGGCGCGACGCGCGCGAGGGCAAGCGTCTGTGTTCCCACGGGCCAGAGCGGCTCGAGGCCTTCACCGAAGTCACCGGCGGAGCGCGTCGCCACCATGAGGTCGCGTTCGCTCTTGCCCGACGCGGCGCTGGTCGCCTCGAGCAGAATCGCCCAACCGACGCCGAGGGTGCGTTCGTCTCCGACGGCGAGCGGCGCTCCGACGATGACGCGCGCGGCGCTCACCAGCTCGGCGTCGTCGAGCGGCTTCAGCAGCTCGGCGAGCAGCGCGACCTTTTCTTTCCGCGAGCGCGTCGCCTTCACCGCGTCGAGGGTCTGCGCGAGTCGCCGCACGGCATGCACGCTATCGCAGCGCGCGTCGTTCACCTCGTCTGTCGTGCCCGCGGCTTGTTCGTTGCTGCGGTGGCTGTGGCACGATGCACGCCGTGCGATTGGCCGCCCTGCTTCTTGTCGTCGGTGCCTGCGCGGCTCCGGTCGAGATCGGCACGACGCCGCTCCTTCTTCCCGTCTCGGTCTCGTCGGAGCGAACGGGCATCGAGCTTCGCCTGGTCGTCTTCGGTCTCGAGCCCATGGCGGCGCGGCCGGTGGTGCTGGGCACGCAGGGAACGGTCGAGACCTTCGAGTGGCAGGGCACCGGCGGCACGAAGCGAGACGGCGTCGATCTCGTCGTCACCACCTCGATGCCTCGCGGAAAGATCTACCTGCAGCTCGCGCGTGATGGCGGTGTCATCGAGAGCAATCGCGTGAGGCTCGACAGCGGCGACGTGGTGGTCGCAGAGCCGCCCGAGCTGCCAGCGCTGGTGCCGTGGTCGCAGAACCCGTCGAGCGTGCTCATCGTCGCGCAGGACTTCGGCAGCGGCGTGCTGGTCGACCCGCAGGGCAAACAGCTGCCGTTCGGTTCGCTGCAGTGCGCGCGCGCTGGCTCCGACATGCTTCGGGAGACCGCGCAGGAGTGTTTCATCACGCGCCAACAACCCTTGAGCACGAGCGGCTTTGGTGGCCGGTCGGTGCGCGCGCTGGTGCAGACGCCCGCGGGGCCCGTGTTGACGCCGTCGGTCGTGTTGCCGTGACGGTCGTGCGAGGTTGATCAACAGTCCCGCTCCGCTCGCGGGTCCTCCGGAGCTTCTGCATGCGTCGCTACGAGTTCGTCGAGGGAACGTCGAAGAAGTTCTGGGAGATCGAACTCGACGATGAGTCCTTCACCACGCGCTGGGGCCGCATCGGCACCGAGGGGCAGGAGAAGACTCAGGACTTCGACAGCCCGGCCGAGGCCCGCAAAGCGCACGACAAGCTCGTCGCCGAGAAGGAGAAGAAGGGCTATCGCCTCGTGGGCTCCGATGACCCGGCAGCGCGGCCGCTGACCTCGAAGGTGCCCGACAACGACGCGCTGCTCGCCACGCTGCGCACGTCGCCCGACGACTCGAAGTCGTGGCAGGTCTACGCCGACTGGCTGCTCGAGCAGGGCGAACCGTGGGGTGAGGTCATCGGCGCGGCGGCCCGCGGGAACCCCGATTCGAAGAGGCAGGCCGACACCAGAGCGGCGCTCCTCTTCGACGCCGAAGGGGTCGAGCTGAAGTGGAAGCACGGCGTCATCGACTCGTTCTCGTTCGCGCCGATGGAGCCCGATGACGTGTCGCCGATGCACGTGGTGCTCGAGCGCGTGCTCAAACACCCGGCCGGTCACTTCGTGCGCAGCCTCGACCTCGGTCTTCCGCCCCACGAAGACACCGAGTGGCACATGGAAGACCTGGCGAAGGCCATCGCCTCGGCTGGTCCGCTCCCGCTGCTCGAGACGCTCGACATGAGCTCGCCCGCCGAGCACATGGACCAGGAGTCATGGCGCCGCGTCGGTGACATTCACGGTATCTGGCAGGCGGCTCCGAACCTGAAGGTGCTCAAGCTGCGAGGCTCGAGCGGCAGTGACGGCGGCGCGCCCATCAAGCTCGCGCCCATCGAAGCTCCGGCGCTCGAGACGCTCATCATCTGCTCGGGCGGTCTCGATGAGGCGGCGCCGAAGGAGATTGGTGCTGCGAAGCTGCCGGCGCTCACCCACCTCGAGCTCATGTTCGGCAGCGACAACTACGGCAACACCTGCACGATGGAGTCGCTCAAGGGCCTGCTCGCCGGCAAGGGCCTGCCGAACCTGAAGGTGCTCGGGCTCAAGAACAGTGAGTGGGAAGAGGAGCTCATCGAGGCCGTGGCGAAGTCCTCCATCGTGCAGCAGCTCGAGGTGCTCGACCTGTCGATGGGCATTCTCTGGAGGCAGGGCGCCGAGGCGATCGTGAAGTACGCCTCGAGCTTCGAACACCTCAAGAGGTTCATCCTCGACGACAACTACTTCGAGGAGGCGCACATCGCGGCCATCAAGCAGGCACTGAAGAACGTCGAGCTCGGAGAGCAGAAGACCCCCGACGACTTCGACGGCGACGAGCCGTATCGCTACACCACCATCGCCGAATGAGCCGTCGCTTCGTCATTCTGGGCAACCCCGAGAACCGGCGCGTCAGCCTGTTTCAGCAGGCGCTCACGAAGCAGGGCCTGCCCGAGGCGCGCGTCGTGTCGTGGCTCGACTACCTCTCGAGCGGCGAGCTGCCCTTCGGTGACGAGCCCGCCCTCGTTCGGGTCGACTCGTTCGGCGAGAACTTCGCGGTGCAGCAGCAGCTGTGGCGGCGCGGTGGGTTCTCGAAGGCGCTGACGGTGAAGGATCGGCGCGGTGAAGTGCTCGAGCCCGCGAAGGCGCACGAGGGCTTTCGGGCGGTGCTGCGCGAGCTGTCGACGACGTTCGCTGCGCATCCGCCATGGCGGGTGCTGGCGGTGCCCAACGAGATCGACGAGCTCTTCGACAAACGCCGAACGTCGCGTCGCTACCACGCCGCAGGCATTCCCGTGCCCGAGTTCATGGACGACGTGCCGGGCGAGCCAGACGCGTTGCTGGAGCGTGTTCGCGCGCTCGGGTGGGAGGAGGCGTTCGTGAAGCTCTCGAGCGGCTCTTCCGCCAGCTGTCTGGCGCATGTCGTGTTCGAGGCCGACGGCCCGCTGGTGCGCACCTCACTCGAGTGGGACGCGCCGCGCTGGTTCAACAACCTCAAGGTGCGGCACCTGAAGAAGCCGGCCGACATCGACCGCGCGCTGCGCTTCATTCTCTCGCAGGGGGCGCAGGTCGAGCGAGGCATTCCCAAAGCCCGGCTCGGCGAGGCGTTCTTCGACTTGCGGGTGCTCTGCATCGCGCAGGAGCCCCGATTTGTCGTCGTGCGCCAGAATGTCTTGCCCATCACCAACCTGCACCTCGGCGGGTTCCGCGGAGACCTGCAGGCGTTGAAGGCACGGGTCGCTCCCTCCGCCTGGCAGGCCGCGATGGAGACCTGCCGCAGGGTGGCGAAGCTGTACAGCTCGCTGCATGTCGGCATCGACCTCATGTTCGAGACCGACTTCGTGGGCCACCGGGTGCTCGAGGCGAACGCCTTCGGAGACCTGCTCCCGAACCTGACGCTCGACGGCCTCGACGTCTGGGAGTGGCAGATTCGCGAGGCGCTGCGTCAAGCCGAGACGGCGTGATGGCTCCGCGGGCCGTGCTGCGCCAATCTGCGCGCCGGCATGCACACCTTGCGCTTCAACTTGAACGGTCGATGGGTCGAAGAGTCGAACCTCGCGCCCACCACGACGCTGCTGCG
>JAEUJR010000644.1 GCA_016793585.1 Archangium sp. | reverse complement strand
CAGGCCGGGCACCGAGAGCTGCTCGCGCAACGCCACCGCGCGCAGCTCGCCTTCGGGGTGACCGAGGTACGTCTTGAGCACCGCGCCGAGCTCGTCCCAGGGGAGGAACCGCGCGCGCCCCGAGAGCCGCTTCGAGGGGTTCGTCTGGAGCGCTTCGACCTCGGTGACGTGGCGCCGGGCCTCTCGTTCGGCGAGGTCGATGGGCAAGGGCTCGAGCAGCGCGGGCGCGATGGCACCCTGGGCATCTCTGACGGCGCGGCTCCACGCGACGAAGGCAGCGTCACGCGCGTCGTTCACGGTGGCGTGGGCGAGCAGGTGGGCGCCGAGCTTCGGGTGTCTCTCCGCGACGGAGCACCACGCATCGGCGAGCGCACGGCGGGCGTCTTCGGGCAGCTCCTTCACCCACGGGCCGACGCCGCCAAACACCTGCGGCGCGTGACGCATCAGGTCCGCCAGAGCGCTGAGCGAGATGCGGTGCCCCCGCTTCCACAACGCGTCGATGGGCAGCGGCACGGCGAACTCGATGGCGAGCTTCACGCACGCGTCGAGCTGCTTTCGCAGCAGCCGGCGCCACACCTCGTCGTCGGGCCGAACGCCGTGCTCGAGCAAGACGCGGCACCAGGCGAGCGCCTCGGTGGGCGCCTTCTCGACGACGACCGGGTGGTAGCGCGCGGTGAGCTGCCGCGTGACGGGGTCGGCCTCGCCTGAGTGCGCACGCCAGCGCTCGAGCAACAGCTCGACGAACAGCGCCGGCTGCTGGGTGGCCATGCCCTGCCAGAACCTCGCGCTGGGCCGCTCGAGCGCCACCGGCAGGAACTTTCGCACCGACGCCTCGCTGCCGAACGAGAGCGCGTCGATGAGTTCGCGGTGGTGCCCTTCGTCGTGTAGCCACTGGAGGAAGCGGTCGACGACGGGCCGGCGTTTGCGGCGCACGAAGCCAAGCATGAGCCGGCGTTCACCCTTGAGCGCCCAGGCGAGCTCGAGCGCGCGCTGCGCCTGGTCGTCGTCACAGACCAGGGGCGCGAGCACCATCGCGAGGCTGCGCACGGTGCGCGACGGGTCCGACAGGGCTCGCACCACGCGGGCGCCGTCACGGTCGACGAAGGTGGCCACCCCCGCCATGCGCCGGTCGAACGCTTCACCGCGCTCGAGCCCGGCCAGCGCCGGGTCTCTCTGGCGCGCCTTCTTCAGCACCAGCCCGACACGGCCATCGTGGGTCAACGGCGTCAGCTCGTCGCGCAGGGCCATGGTGGCGAGACTGTACGTGCGGCCTTTCGCTGGCGGTACGCCGACGAGCGGTCGTGCCCGGCTCGCCCAGACAGCCGAAGCCCGCGCCTCCTCTCAGAGAAAGCGCGGGCCAGGTGCTTCGAACGGGCGTCGTCAGCTCTCGGTCGGAGGCGTCTCGGGCGCCGGCGCCGCAGGAGCCGCAGGCGTCTCGCCCTCGCCGCCGTCACCTTCGCCACCGTCACCGCCCAGCTCGTCGTCCTTCACCTCGGGCACGTGGCTGATGCCGGCGACCTTCTCGTCGGCACCATCGAGCGTGATGAGGCGCACGCCCTGGGTGTTGCGGCCGATGACCGAGATGTCCTTCACCTTCATGCGAATGAGCACGCCAGAGGTGGTGACGATCATCACCTCGTCTTCGTCGCGCACCTGCACCGCACCGACGACGCGGCCGTTCCGGTCGGTCGTCTTGATGTCGATGATGCCCTTGCCGCCGCGGCCCTGCACCCGGTACTCCTCTTCGACCGTGCGCTTGCCGTAGCCGTTCTCGGTGACCGTGAGCAGCGTGGTGGCCTTCTCGACCACCTCGGCGCTCACCACCTCGTCATCGGCCTCGAGCGTGATGCCCTTCACGCCGACCGCCGTGCGGCCCATGGAGCGCACCTCGGTCTCGTTGAAACGAATCGACATGCCCTGCGCGGTCGAGATGAGGACGTCTTTCGTGCCGTCGGTGATCTTCACGGCCACCAGCGCGTCGCCGTCTTCGATGGTGATGGCGGCGATGCCCGAGGCGCGCACGTTCGAGAACGCGGTCAGGTCGGTGCGCTTCACCGTGCCCTTCTTGGTGACGAAGAGCACGAACTGGTTCTCGACGAACTCCTTCGTCACCAGCATCTGCGCCAGCTTCTCGCCCTCGGTGAACTGCACCAGGTTGACGATGGGCTTGCCCTTCGAGGTGCGGCTCGCCGCGGGAATCTCGTGCACCTTGAGCCAGTACAGCCGGCCGCGGTTCGTCAGCGGCAGCACGTAGGCGTGCGTCGAGGCGATGAAGATGTCGGTCAGGAAGTCATCTTCCTTCGTGGTCGCGCCGGTCTTGCCGCGGCCACCACGCTTCTGCGCGCGGTACTCGGTGAGCGGCGTGCGCTTGATGTAGCCGGCGTGCGACAGCGTCACGACCATGTCCTCTTCGGCGATGAGGTCTTCGACCCGCATCTCGGTGAGGTCGCCGGTGATCTCGGTGCGGCGCGGGTCGGCGAACTTCTCGCGCACGTCTTTGAGCTCGGCCTTGATGACGTTCAGCAGCGACGACTCGTTCTGCAGAATGTCCTCCAGCCGCGCCGTGGTGCGCACGAGGTCGATGAGCTCGTTGAAGAGCTCTTCGAGCTGAAGGCCGGTGAGCCGCTGCAGGCGCATCTCGAGAATGTTCCTCGCCTGCTCTTCGCTGAAGCCCGGGTCGTAGGCGCGGCTGATGCCGGCGTACTTCGGCTCGACGCCGCGGGCGCGCGAGGCGAGCAGCTCCATCGACTTCTTGAGGGCGACGAGGTCGACCTTCGGCAGCTTCGCGTAGGTCGCGCTCTCGTACAGCGCGGGCGAGGCGATGTTCATCAGGCCCCAGCGCGCTTCGTCGGGGTCTTTCGAGGCGCGAATGACCGCGATGATGTGGTCGAGGAAGTCGCGCGTGATGGTGGCGACGAGCAGACCTTCGACGATGTGCAGGCGCTCCTTGGCCTTCTTCAGCTCGAAGCGCGTGCGGCGGGTGACGACCTCACGGCGGTGGCCAATGAAGCGCTCGAGAATCTCCTTCAGCGTCAGCACCTTCGGCTGGCCCTGATCGATGGCGAGCAGCACGATGCCGTACGTCGCCTGCATGCCGGTCAGGTTGTAGAGGTTGTTCAGCACCACGTCGGCCATCGCGTCGCGCTTGATGTCGATGGCGATGCGAATGCCGTTGCGGTCGCTCTCGTCGCGAATGTCGCTGATGCCCTCGAGGCGCTTCTCCTGCGCGAGGTCGGCGATCTGCTCGACGAGCTTCTCTTTGCGCAGCTGGAAGGGGATCTCGGTGACGACGATGCGCTCCTTGTCGCCCTTCTCCTTCTCGATCTCGGCGCGCGCGCGCAGCGTGATCGACCCACGGCCCGTCGAGTACGCCCGCGCGATGCCGTCACGACCCGCGATGATGCCGGCCGTGGGAAAGTCGGGGCCCTTCACGAAGGCCATCAGGTCGCCGAGCACCGCCTTCGGGTTGTCGATGAGGTGTACCGTCGCGTCGATGACCTCGCCCAGGTTGTGGGGCGGAATCTTCGTCGCCATGCCGACCGCGATGCCGTCACTGCCGTTGACGAGCAGGTTCGGGAACCGCGACGGCATCACCAGCGGTTCGGTGAGCGTGTTGTCGTAGTTGGGCCCGAAGTCGACGGTGTCTTTGTCGAGGTCGGCGAGCATCTCGTCCGTGAGACGCTCCATGCGCACTTCGGTGTAACGCATGGCGGCTGGTGAATCGCCGTCGATGGAGCCGAAGTTGCCCTGCCCGTCGACGAGCGGGTTCCGCATCGACCACGGCTGCGCGAGCCGAACGATGGCGTCGTAGACCGACTGGTCGCCGTGCGGGTGGTACTTACCGATGACGTCGCCGACCACGCGCGCCGACTTCTTGTACGGCTGGCGGTACGTGTTCGACAGCTCGTGCATCGCGTACAGCACGCGCCGGTGCACGGGCTTGAGGCCGTCACGCACGTCGGGCAGCGCGCGCCCGACGATGACGCTCATCGAGTAGGCGAGGTAGCTCTCCTCCATCTCGTGTTCGATCGAGATCGGCTCGACGTTGCCGATGTCATTCGGAGAAGAAGGCGGAGGCGGTGCGGGCGGCGGAGCTTCAGGCGTCTTGACGTCGTCGGACATGTCGTTTTCGCGTCGGGCGCAGACGGGAAATCGTCGCGCGTGCGGAAACGGGCTTGAGTACCTTGGCTAGAGGCCTGTTGCAACGACCTTCAGTGGGTTCCGGAGGCCAAAAAGACCAGTGATTTCAAGACTCTAAATGCACAGTCCGAGAACGGGCGTCGTACAGGCGTTGAGGTTGCAACAGCCGCTGCAGCACTGCGCGTTGTCGTTGCACGGCGAGAGGAGTTGCAGGAGCACGCACGCCAGCCCTCCGTCAGCAGCGCCGCCGTCGCTCCG
>JAEUJR010001106.1 GCA_016793585.1 Archangium sp. | reverse complement strand
GGTGAGCGCCACGCCTTCACGCTTCAGCTTCGGGGCCTGCTTCGCGAACATCTCCTTCGCCACCGTGCCGTCGCTCTTGATGACGCGCCACCAGGGAACGTCGTCGAGCTCGTGGAGCGCACGCACGACGGCGCGAGAGGCTCCGGGTTTTCCGGCCAGCAGGGCGATGAGCGCGTAGCCAGCGGTCTGGCCCTTCGGAATCGCCTTCACCGCCCGTGCGACGGCCTGCTGCCATTCACTCCCTGACACGCGCGCGATCCTCGTGGCCGCCATCGCTGCTGACGTCGCTCACGGGTGTGAGGTCGCCACGTCGCACGGCATCCATCGCTTCGGAGATCGCACCGAGCTCGTCGTTGAGCCGCTGCACGCTCGACTTGAGCCCTTCGAGCTGCACGGTGCTGTGGCTCGACTTCGCGACCGAGACGCGGGTGCGCAGCTCCTGCAGGTGCACGAGCAGTGACGTGTACTCGCCGTCGACGCGCTCGCTCATGACCACGAGCTGCTTGAGCGCCGACTCCTGACCGGCCATCGAGTGGAGCGCCTCTTCCATGCGCGTCTTCGTCTCTGGGTCGGTCGCGGTGTCGTGGCGGGTCTGCAGCTCGGTGCGCAGCTTCGTCGCGGCTTCGAGCCGGCCCTTGGCGTCTTCGGCGAACAGCTGCTGTCGGCGCTGATCGAGCGACTTGAGCGTCGCGCGCATGCTGGCCACCGTCTTCTGGGGATCGCTCACGAAGGTGCGAACGGTCTCGGGCGCGGCGGCGAGATCGGCGAGCAGCTGATCGCAGATGACGTCGACCTCGTGCGGGCCTGCGACCGTCTTCTGCTGCTCGACCACCGGCGCCTCTTCGGCGGCTTCTTCTGCGAGCTCTCGTTTGTGCCGCGCCGCGCCTGCGAGCTGACCTGCGCCACCGAGGCCGAGGCCGAGGGCGACGAAGACCATCCACCACATCTGCGGGTTCACGATGCCCATGACGGCGCAGATGACGGCGGCGATGAGGAACACGATGCCGCCGGCCATCGTTGGCGGCTGGCCCTGGCGGTTGCGGCGCTGCTCGCGGCGAAGACGCCGTTCCTCTCGGCGACGCTCACGCTTCTCCAGCTTCGCGTCGAGCTTCGAGTTCTTCTCGGCGAGCTTCGTCATCGCTTCGCCGAGCTTTCCTTCGAGGGTGTGGGTGAGCTCGTCGAGCACGCGGGAGCGTTCAGCGCGCGTGCGCTTCTCCCAGGCCTCGATGTCGGTGACGAGCTGTTCGCCCAGCTTCTCGAGACGTTTCTGGAGGTCGTGGTCCGCCATGCCGATTCCGTGAAGAAACGATGTCACCCCGATGCCGCACCGGGGTCTTCCTCCGGTGTCTTCTTCCACGCAACAGGAGGAAGCACCATGTTCCGTCTCGCCCTCGTCGTTCTCGTCTTCTCGTCGGGTTGTGCCGCGGTGCGCGCCGAGATGCCGGCCATGCAGGCGCTGGCATTCGAGCCCGGGCCTCCGGCTCCGGCGGTGCTGACCGAGAATCACTTCTCCCGCGATCGCAACGCCGTGGGCGAGAGCGAGCTCAAGTCGATTCTGGCTTCGCCGGTGTTCCTCGAGGAGCACGCGCGGGTTGGCGTGTTGCCGGTCGCGGTCCGGTACGAGGTCGACGAGGCGGTGCCGGTGGAGGCGGCGCCGTCGACGCTGGTCGAGTCGCTCGAGTCGTCGGGGCTGGTGGAGCTGGCGACCGAGATCTCGAGTGAGTGGCCGGTCGATCGCGGCGTCGCGGGGCTGCGTGAGTTGGCCGCGCGGTATCGCACCGAGTACCTGCTGCTGTACCGCCACCGATTCATTGACGCGACCAGGCCGAACCCGGCTGCGGCGTCGTACCTGACGTTGATCGCCGCGCTGTTCGTACCGGGCACGACCGTGGAGTCGGCCGGCGTGCTCGAGGCGACGTTGTTCGACGTGAAGACGGGCACGATTCTCTTCACGGTGAACGAGCGCGTGCGCGCCGACGTCGCCTCGACGCCACTGGGCGTCGATCGCGCCGCCGATGATCAGCACCGCAAGCTGGTGACCGAGGGCGTGAAGCGGTTGTCAGACCAGGTGCTGTTGCGAATGCGTCGGCTCGTCGCGTCGCGTCCGGCTGGCGAGTCCGTCACTGCCGCAGCGTCACGATGAGCGGAGCGCGGCCTCGAGTTCGTCTGCGTCAGCCTTGTTCCGTGCGTAGACGTGCGCCCAGGTCTCGTCGTCGGCTCGGCCTTCGTATTCCTCGACGTCGACGAGCGCGTTCGGCAGCACGATGATCCGCTCCACCCGATAGCCCTCGGGAACGCTGCCGCCGTACTCGTGACGGCGCTCCAGCATTCCGCAGCGCGCGTCGTTGGCGCCGAACCGCTTCAGAATCCGAGCCCCCGCGGCGAGCCCGCTCGTCGGGAGTCGCAGCGTTCGTTTCACCGGCAGACCGCGCAGCTGCGTGCACCGTTGCTCCAGAACGGACTCGACGATCACCGCCTGCAGCTCGTCGGCGCGTGCCTCGGTCGTCGTGGTGATCTCCGCGAACGTGTTGGCCTGCGGCGTGTCTTCGTACTCCTCCACCTCGACCAGGGCGTCTGGCAGGAGCACGAGCAGCTCGAGTCGATAGCCCTCGGGAACGCTGCCCCCGAACTGATGGCGCGCATGCAGGCGCTCGCCGCCGAAGCGCTTCAGCAACCTCGAGCCCGCATCGAAGCCGCTGTGGGGCAGGGCCACCGTGCGTTTCACGGGAAGCGATCTCAGCTCGGTCAGCCGGGCCTGGTCCGTCATGGAGGCCGAAAACTAGCCCCTGTCGCAGCCTGTCGCACACTGCGGGGTGGTGACTGCCCGTCTGCTCCTCTGCGCCGTCGTGCCAGTGCTCGTGAGCGCGTGTGTCACCACGTCGACGACCAGCTCGTTCTCACCGCGCCCGCATCGTGAGGTCGATCTCGTCAGCAACACCGGAGAGGTCCGCCACAAGGTCGAGAAGGGCCAGACGCTCTACCGAATCGCGAAGACGTACGGCCTCACGGTCGACGAGCTGATGACGGCCAACAAGCTCGACGACCCTCGTGAGCTGAAGATTGGCGAAGAGCTCCTCATTCCCGGCGCGCACAAGCCTGCGCCGAAGGTCGTCGAAGCCGATTCTCCCGAGCCGACGCCACCGCCACGAGCGATTCCCGTCTCGAACCAGAAGCCGCCGCAACGCACCGCCGTGAAGGTCGGAAAGTCGAACGGCCCCTTGAGCTGGCCGGTGCGTGGCGTGCTGTACGCGCGCTTCGGTCGAAAAGGAAAGGAGCCGCACGACGGAATCGATCTCGCAGCTCCCGCGGGGACTCCGGTGAAGACGGCCGCTCCGGGAACGACGCTCTACGCTGGCGAGCAGAAGGGCTACGGCCTCATCGTCATCGTCGAGCACCAGGACGGCCTGGTGACGCTCTACGCCCACAATCGCGACGTGCGCGTGAAGACCGGCCAGAAGGTGCGTGACGGGCAGGTCGTCGCGACGGTCGGAGACTCGGGCAAGACGACCGGGCCACACCTGCACTTCGAGGTGCGTCGTGATGGAAAGCCGCTCGACCCGCTCGATTTCCTCGGGCCAGTGCCTGCAGCGGAGCCGAAGTCGACGTCGCCGAACCTCTCAGCGCAGCGTTGACCACCGCGGGCCGTACTCGGGAGCGGGATCGCTCGTCACCCGCGTCGCGTCGTTGCCGTTCGCGCGCATGATGAAGATGTCTGGATTGCCCATGCGATCCGACACGAACGCGATGAAGCGGCCGTCGGGGCTCGGGCGCGGCAGCTGATCGTTCCCCGGGCCACTCGAGGTCCACAGCGTCTTGTGGGTACCGACATCCACTCGCGCGATGCGGGAGACGCCCTTCACCCGCACCGTCACCAGCACCGTCTTCGAGTCCGGCATCCACACCGGGTCGCGCTCCGAGTCGTCTTGCGCGCGCGCGCCAGCCATCAGGCGAGACACGTTTCTCCCGTCGAGCCGCTGCACGAAGATTCGGTCGCTGCCCTCTCGATTCGAGACGAACGCAAAGCGCTGCCCATCGGGAGCCGGCACCGCACCGAAGTCTTCGAGGTGAAAGGCGGTGAGCTGTGTTGGTGCTCCACCGTCGAGCGTCTGCACGTACAGCTCGGGATCGCCCGTCGACGAGTTCGTGAACACCAGCCGGCCATCGAGCGTGAGCGCCGGCTGAAACGAGCCCGTCTGCCCGAGCTGCGCGACCGCACTCGGAGCACCTGCGCCATCGAACGGAAGCACTGCAATCGACGCGGCGTCTTTCAGCGAAGCCTCGAACGCGACCAGCCGTTCATCGGCCGACACGACCGCGCCGTGCGCCTTCTCCATTCGCGGCCCCACCACACGAACGCCCGCGTCATCGAGGTTCACCGCGACGAGCTGCTCGGTCTCTCCATCGACGCGCGAGACGAGCGCCTCACGGTGCCTCACCGCGAGATCCTGCAGGTGGTGGGCTGGCTCGGCGGTCAGCGCCCGCTCGAACTCGCCATCCCACCGATGCACTTGCGGAGCACCGCTTCGCTCCGAGGCGAACACCACCACCAGCCCAGCCGCACGAACGTCTGCGAGCAGCCCCGAAGCGAGCCGCGGCTCCGAAAAGAGCAGGGGCGGCGAACGAATTCCTGCATCGCGCACTTCGTCGAGCGACTCACCGAGCACGGGGTCGAGGACCCGCGTTCGTCCGTCGGAGCCGCTCACCCCGACCGCGGCTCCGGAGTTCGGCGCCGAGCCACCACTGTCCTCGCGCGCCGAAGGAAATGCAGCAGCGACCACGGCCGCGTCGTGGGCCTCCCCCTTCGGCGGCTCCTTGCACGCGGCAAGGAGCACCATCAGGCCCAGCGACGTCAGCCTCACTTCACGCGCAGCGCGTCGGCCACGACGACCTTGCCGCTCGCCGACCAGCGCGACAGCACGACCTTGTTCCAGCCCGCCGTGAAGTTGAACCGGCCCACCGTGTTCCACTTGCCGCCGTTCGCCGCCTGGTTCATCGAGCCCTCGCCGACCTTCTGGCCCTGGGCGTTGATGGCGACGAACGTCGCGTCGGGAGAACGATCGCTGGCCGCGGTCCACCATGCCTCGATGGTACGCGCACCGGCCTGGTCGAGCTTGAAGAAGAACGCCGCTCCGTCGCTCACCGGCGCCGTCGACGCGTACCAGTACCCGCGGCCGTAGTAGCCAGCGACGTTCGTCGAGCTCTTCCAGTTCGACGAGACCTGCAGGTACCCGCGCGCCTGGTTGTTGTTCGCGTTGTTGCTGTCGATGGTGATCGTCGCCGAGGTGGGCGTGGGGGTCGGCGTCGGCGTCGGCGTCGGCGTGGGGGTCGGCGTCGGCGTCGAGTTGCAGAACGAGTTCACCTTCGCGAGGTACGACGTCCACGGCCAGTTGCGACCCGGGTCGGTGCGGTTCCACG
>JAEUJR010000517.1 GCA_016793585.1 Archangium sp. | reverse complement strand
GGGCTGCGGGTTCGCGGAGTCATCGACCAGATAGAAGCCGTCGGGAATCACGCCGGGCTCGTACGTCTTGCCATCACGAGCCGCGAGCGCGGGCCTGAACTCGGTCTCGTCGGAGTCGGTCGTCTCGTGCAGATCGAGGTGCGCCAGAAACCGGCCGCGATACGGCGCGACGAAGGTCATCAGGTGTCGCGCCTCGCCCGCAGCGCCCTCGGGCTTGAACGATCGGTTCGGGTCGACCGCGTCGGGGTTCCACCGGTGAATGCGCTCGTAGGCCCACGGGCTCACACACGGAGCGATGAGCAAGTTGAGCCGCCCGTCGAAGGCACCGGCGTCACGCTCGGCGAAACGCAGCGCTCCGTGCACGCCGCTCGTCTCGTAGCCGTGCACACCACCCGTCACCATCGCGAGCGGGAGCGCATCGTTCCAGCTGCGACTCTTCAACACGAAGAGGGGAAAACGACCGTCAGCGCCGTACTCGAGCGTGCCGTAGGTGATGACCTCGAACTTCGTCGCGAGGCGCTCGACGACGCTCACCACCTCGTCGGCATAGCTGCGCCGCTTCTGCACCGAGGCGCGCCACTGCCGCTTCTCGTCCGCACCCCACGGGGTTCCGGGAGTTCCGATGGGAAAGGACGCGGGCGTCGAGCTCATGCGCGCCTCGTAGCACTCCCGACGAGCGCGCAAAGTGCCTGATCAGGCAGCGCTCTCGCACGCGAGAGAAGCGCTTCTTCTCGACGCCGGAGCTGCCTCATCCTCGCCACGTGCGAGACGCGCCGCTCGAGGTGAGCGCACGCTGACGAGGGCGAGTCTCGACCACCACGTCGAACTCAGGGCAGCGGCGCAACGGTCAGCCCCTTCGACGCGAGGAACTCGGGGTTGAAGACCTTCGAGGTGTACCGGCTGCCGTGGTCGCACAGGAAGGTGACGATGCGCTTGCCCGAGCCCCGGTACTTCTTCGCCACCTCGTAGGCGCCGCGAACGTTGAGCGCCGCGCTGGTGCCGACCACGAGGCCGTCGTTGCGCGCCAGGTGGTACAGCATCTCGAGCATCTGCTGATCGGTCACCCGCATCGCCGAGTCGACCTTCGCGCGTCGGAAGTTCTCGGTGATGCGCATGATGCCGATGCCCTCGGTGATCGACGAGCCGCTGCCTTCGACCTTGCCCTCGGTGACGTGGCAGTAGAGCCCCGAGCCGAGCGGGTCGAGCAGCACCACCTCGAGCTTCGGGTTCTTCTCTTTCAGGTAGCGCGAGACGCCGCCGAGCGTGCCTCCCGTGCCTACCGACGAAACGAGCACGTCGACGCGGCCTTCGGTCTGTTCCCAGATCTCCTTGCCCGTCGTCTCGGCGTGGAAGTCACCGTTCGCCGGGTTCTCGAACTGGTTCGCCCAGAACCAGCCGTGCTGCTCCGAGAGCGCCTTCGCCTGATGGTAGAAGTGGCCCGGGTTCGCGAACGGCACCACGGGCACCTTGCGCACGTCGGCGCCCA
This sequence comes from Archangium sp., assembly GCA_016793585.1. The sequence goes on along the minus strand of JAEUJR010000517.1, from coordinate 2,718 downwards.
TGGCCTCCAGGTACTCGTATTTCTCCCGCGCCTGGTTGTCGGGCATCGTCACCACCACGCGGTAGCCGCGCTCGATGCCCAGCACCGCGAGCCCGATGCCGGTGTTGCCGGCCGTGCCCTCGACGATGGTGGCGCCCGGCTTCAGCAGGCCCTTCGCTTCGGCGTCGCGAATCATGCCCTTCGCCGCGCGGTCCTTGATGCTGCCGCCCGGGTTCATGAACTCGGCCTTCGCGAACAGCTCGCAGCCCGTGCGCTTCGACAGCGAGGCGAGGTCGAGCAGGGGCGTGTTCCCGACGGCGTCCCAGAGAGTCGTCATGGGGCCGTTCCTAAGACCGACGCCCTCGAACGACCACTACCGCAAACTGGTTGAACCACTGAACCACTCGGGTGACAGGCGCCGGTTGCGCGTTTGAGTCACCCCGGGTGTCGTGACAAGACCGGCACACTTTTCACGCTGCATTCCTTCAGGGGGTCGTTCGACATGCCCAGCATCACGGTGAAACGCGGAGTCCAGTTCCGCCCGGACCTGTTCGCGAAGTCTGATCGCAACCCGTGGTTCGACGCGGTCGGCAAAGAGCTCGAGACCAGGGGCATCAGCCTGAAGATCGGCGACGGCGCGAACGCGAAGGTCGTCAAAGACGGCGCCTCGCTCAAGGCCGCGATGAAGGAGCTGCAGACCCAGGCGACCGCGGCGAACCAGCCCCTGCGCGCCTACGTCTCGGACCTCATGCAGGCGATGGACGACGTGGTGGTCGGCGGCAAGGTGAAGGCCGGTGACGTGTTCGACTTCTCGAAGGGCTCGAACCTGGCGAAGTCGCTCGGCCTGGACGACACCAACCGCTCCAACTACGCGGCCAGCACCACCGAGTTCGGCAAGGCCGCGAAGCTCAAGCCCGAGGCCAGCCTCGCCATCGACGGCGTCACGCTGCAGATCGTCGAGCCGCAGGTCATCGACCTCTCGACGGTGCCGCACATGAGCGCCGAGTCGTTCAAGAACGCGCCCGTCACCTACGGCCGCGACGGCGAAGAGGTCGAAGACACGCGCGTCGTCACGGGCCTCACGAAGGACGAGACCGTCGCCCTCGCGAACAACGCCCTCAACGACCTGCAGCGCCCGAAGGCCGTCGCCGGTCTCACCGTCGGCGTGGTGCCGCTCGAAGAGATGAGCTGGGAGAGCGACGCCCACGCGCTGCGCCGAGCCAACCCGTACGTCTCGTTCACGCTCGACTCGCGCAGCTACGAGGTGAACCCGAACAACGGCCAGCCGCGCGTCGCCATCGGCCGTGACTTCTTCTTCGACACCTTCATGGCGAAGAAAGACGTCAAGACCGGAAAGCTGACGAAAGACCTGCAGAAGGCCGAGCTGATGTACCGCACGCGCATTCGGTACGGCTCCGACAAAGACCCGTTCACCGGCACGCGCGTGCTCATCGGCATGAAGGAGGGCACGGCCATCGACGCGTCGGGCACCAAGCACGCCCGCAAGATCGACAGCCGCACCGACAGCGCGAACCAGGAGATCTTCGACACGCTCACCAACTCGGCAGCGACCGGCAAGCTCGGCCAGGCCTGGGGCAGCTGGAGCGCGAACAACGTCGCCCCCGCCGCCGCGAGCGTCTACCGGGCGGCCGTGCAGAAGGGCATCACCGACAACGCGGGCGGCGAGACCGGCGTGCTCGCGCTCGAGCCCGGCGCCGTCGCGCGGCAGATTCGTGGCCGCTTCCACCTCGACGAGACCGACCAGAGCGCGCTGGTGAGCTCGTTCCAGCAGGCTGGCGAGCCGCGCATCAAAGAGCTCAACGACCTCATCGCCGCCGCCCCCGACTGGGCCGCGTCGAACGGCCAGCCCTCGAAGACCCAGCTGCAGGCGAAGGCCGCCGCGCTGCTCGACCGCAGCGCCATCGTCGGCGCGGCGACCGAGGGCCTCAAGAAGCTCGACCCGACGCTCACCGTCGACAAGGCCCTCATCGACCGCCTCTGGCCGGGCCAGCCCATCACGACCAAGCAGGACGCGAAGCTGCAGCGCGTGGTCGCCGATGCGATTCGTGGGCAGTACGACGGCTTCGCCGAGAACGTCGACCAGCTGCAGCGCAACATCGGCGGCAACGTCGACAAGTCGGTGCGTGACGCGGGCAGCGCGAACGACGTGCGTGACTTCCTGCGCACCAAGGCAGCGGTCTCGCGCTTCATGTCGGCGGCCGAGCGCGCGTCGGGTAGCGGCGTCACCGTGGGCAACGCGGCCAGCTACGTCGCCTACGCGAAGAAGGTCGTCGACATGCCCGAGGGCAAGGACAAGACGAACCTGCTCCAGTCGATGGGCGTGGGCGTCAACCAGCTGCAGAACATGACCGAGGCGTCGTTCACGTCACCCGTGAAGGTGAACGGCGAGCTGGTGAAGCAGCAGACGTTCGGCGGCTTCATCAAGGAGTTCGACGCGCAGCTCGCCGGCCCGAACAAAGACGCCTTCCTCGCAGAGCTCGGCAAGGCGCTGGGCAACAAGGCGCCGGCGCTCGCGAACGCGACCGACAAGGCGAAGGTGGCGGCCGACATTCGAAAGAACCTCGTGGCAGCCCACGTCGAGGTGCTGCACCGCATGGTCGAAGGCGCGGGTGGCTGGGGCCAGGCCGTGTGGTTCAACAACTACCGGCAGGAGGCGCTCAACATCAACCCGCAGTCGTGGAACTTCATCATCGGCTCGATGGACTACACCGAGTTCTA
>JAEUJR010001096.1 GCA_016793585.1 Archangium sp. | reverse complement strand
GACTCACGCTCGATGCTGCGCAACACCGAGACGTTCGCCAACACGTTGGCCACGACTTCAGGAGCGAGGTTCACGGGCCCAGTCTGGCAACGCCCCACGAAACCGCACGCGCAGAGTATGCGAGGTGACTCTCATCATGACGCTCGCCACCTTTCGAGCCCTGCTCGTCGTGCTCGGGTCGACCTTCGCGGTCGCCTTCACGATCATTTGCGTTCCTCCGCTGCTGCAGACGCCCGACGTCATCGGTGCATTGGCGGGAGGCTTCGTGAACCCGTTCGCGACCGGCTACTCGCTCGACACGATCTTCTGTTGGTTCGTGCTCGGCGCGTGGGTCGCCTACGAGGCGAAGGCCCACGGCGTCAGGCATGGGTGGGTCGCGGTCGTGTTGGGCGTCGTGCCCGGCGTGGCGACGGGGTTCGCGGTGTACCTGCTGTTGCGCACGCGGCAGCGGGCTGGCGAGTCGAAGCGCGCTTCGGAATCAGCCTACCGGTGATCGACGCAGCTGCCGAAGCCCGGGTCTCCGCCGTCGACTACCTCGCACGTGCCTGCGTCGAGCGGAGCGCATCTCGGGCACGCCATCGCCACGCAGCCCGCGTCCGTGTACTGCTCCTGAATCGCGTCGACCGGCGCGGTGTTGTTCGGGTCGACATACGTCGGGCAGCCGCAGGTGACGACGTTGGGTCGCGTCGCGGTGCAGGGGTTCACGAGCGCGTTGAGCGGGCACCGCTTCGCCGTTTGGATTGCTGCCAGATAGCTGGTCTCGAGTGGGCCGCAGACGTTCGCAGCGCCACCACCAGCTGAACCGCCCCCGACAGCGGATCCACCAGCACTCGCGGAGCCACCAGCACTCCCGGAGCCACCTGCCGTCGCGGAGCCACCTGCCGTCGCGGAGCCACCTGCCGTCGCAGAGCCACCTGCCGTCGCAGCGCCACCTGCCGTCGCAGAGCCACCTGCCGTCGCAGCCCCGCCCGCCGTCGGAGAGCCACCCGCGGCTCCGCCATCAGACGAGACCACGGTGGTTCCGCACGCAACTCCGAGAAGGACGAACCCCACCACGAACTGGCGCATGACCACGGTCTACTTCATCGCAAAGGTGACAGGCAGCGGCGGGCTCCGGTCTGGGTACACTGCCTCATGCTCTTGCGTGTCTTCCTGGTGAGCCTCGCCGTCAGCACTGCCTGCAAACCCGCGCCACCCGCCGTCGACCCCGCGTTCGAATCGGCCGCGACCGCCGTGAAGGCCCGCCTCGCAATGCTGGCGCACATCAAGCAAGCCGTCGACGCGACGCCACGCCTCTCTGCTGACACGCTCGCGCTGCCCGGCGGTCGGAAGGCCTCGGCGACCCTCGTCACCGTCGAGCAGCTCAGCTCGCTCGGCGCCTGCTTCTCCGACGCGCCCATCTGCGACGACTTCTGGTGGCGACTGTCGCGATGTGAGCGTCTCTCGAAGCTGGCACCTGCTGCCGCCATGGCCGAGTTCGACACGGTCAACGAGGTCAAGCGCTGCTCGGGCCTGAAGTACCTCGCCGTCGCCCGCCAGCGCGCCTTCACGGCACCCACCGTCGACAAGGCCTCGAAGACGTACCGGCCGGGTCACCTCTCGGTCGAGCTGCTCGTCTTCGACCTCGAGTCAGGCGCCTCTCTCGGAGGCTTCATCGTCGAGGCGAAGTCGCCCCCGTCGCTCGAGGGCATGACGGGCCAGACCGACGTCGCGAAGTACCTGCACACCGCGCTGGGCCGAATCGTCTTCGACGCCATGCGCGCGCGCATCGACACCTGAACGTCAGGCCTTCACGCCGGGCGGCATCAGGTTCGCGAAGAAGTCGTTGCCCTTGTCATCGACGATGATGAACGCGGGGAAGTCGACGACCTCGATGCGCCACAC
>JAEUJR010000479.1 GCA_016793585.1 Archangium sp. | reverse complement strand
GAGAATCTTCGCGCCCTGCATGCGCGCGCCCTTCGCGAGCGCCATGGTGGTGTCGACCGGGTTCGTGCGGCCGTCACCCTTCACGTAGAAGCCGGCGAGCACGTCGTCGACTTTGGCGAGGGGGAACAGCTCCTTCACCTGCGCGGGGCCAATCTCCTGCACGTCGATGCCCTTGTAGCGGTTGTACGCCGAGACGCGCCGGTACTCCTCGAGGCGGTCTTTGTCGGAGGCGAGCTCGATGAAGCCCACCGGCTTGAAGCCCGTCGCCTGGCCCGTCTCTTCTTCGAGCCGCGAGTAGAGGTCGCGCGTGTACTTGCGCATCTCGGTCGACGTGTCCGACAAGGAGCCGAACGTCACCATCAGGCCGGCCGCGTGCCACGTGGTGCCCGAGGTGATGCGGTCGCGCTCGAGCAGCACCACGTCTTTCCAGCCCATGTGGGCCAGGTGGTACGCGACCGAGGTGCCGATGATGCCGCCGCCGATGACGACGACGCGCGCCTGCGAAGGAACGACGGGAGTGCTCATGGCGATGGCGTCTATCGCCGTTCATCGTCGGCACGCAGCACGTTGTGAGGCGCTTCGGCGCAGTGAGTCGGTCAGCGCGGCAGCGGCACGTCGCACCACTGCTGGCCCGTCGAGTAGTAGCCGTGGCGGTTGGGCAGCGAGCCCGAATACACCGTGCTGTTGGCCGGCAGCTTGCGCCAACACGACGGCGTCTCGAGGTACAGCGACGACGGCGGCGCGCCCCCGTCAGCGACACCACTTCGAACGAGGTAGCGCTCCGAGCCCACCTCCTGGAACACGGCGCGGGTGTCGCCGGGTACGAACGCATCGCTCGTCCACTGGCCGTTCCGGAAGCGGCGCACCACGGCGTCGGCCGTGACGATGGCGAAGTCGGTTGGCGACGCGCCGCTGATGCTCCAGTCACGCTCGGGCATCGCCGTGCCTGCAGGGAGCGCCACGGTGGTGGCCGTCACGAAGTCGTTCGTCACGCACAGCTCGGAGCGGCTCCGGCTGAGCACGCACTCGCCCACGAGCGAGCCATCGGCCAGCAGGCCCATCGCGAAGCGGTTCATCACCGTCGAGGTGGTCTGCGCGTTCGCGAACACGCCCGAACGGTACGTGGCGATGACGGGCAGGCGGCTGGCGTTGAGGCCCGCGAACGAGACGGTGGTGCCGTTCGACGCCGCCAGCTCATAGTCCGTGAGCCCGGGCGTGGTGAACGTCTCGACGCCAGCCTCGGTGACGCGCACGAGCTTCGGCGCGACCGACCACCACGCCTCACGCCCGAACGTCGCCAGCGGGCGCGGGGTGAACACGACGTCGGGAACGGAGTCGAGCTCGCGCACGACCGTGGCACCGCGCATGACGAACACGCGCATCGTCGTCCCCTGAAGCACTCCGACGACGCTGACGTCGGCGGAAGCCAACGCGCTGGAGACGACGACCCGCCCCGTCGAGAAGTCGGCGACCCTCGTGCACATCGACGTCACCCGACGTGCGCAGACCGTCTGCGGGCCGTTCGAGCAGCCCTGCTGCAGACACTCCCAACCGCCCGGGCACGTCGTCGCGTCACCGAGCGTGCAGCCCACCGTGCAGTACGCGCGTGACGTCGTCGGCGCCGCCTCGTCCCAGACGCAGACGGTGCCGCTGCCGCACGTCGACTGCGACTGCACGACACACAGCGGCTGGTTCGAGCCGGCACCACACGAGCGCCCGAGGTCAGCGGGGAACGCGACGGTGTTGGCGCAGACGCCCTTCGCCGAGACGACGGAGCCTGCGTCGACCATCGCCGTCCCTCCGCCGAAGCCTCCACCCGTCGAGCCCGTGCGCGGCGGCTCCTCGGGCAGCATCAGCAGAAAGCCACCGTCGGGCCGCATCGGCATCGGGCCAGAACAACCAACGAGGACGAGGGGCACCAGCAGCGCAGCGCGCATCACGAAGACTCCGGTCGAAAAGGGCGCGCTCCAGACGACGAATGGGCGTCTGTATTCACGAGTGCGAGCGCCCAGGACGTCACGCCTCGACGGCATCGACTGACAAACTGGCACTCGCGCGACCGTCACTCGCAGGCGTTGCGACGGTTTCGCGGGCACGAGCGGTGCTTGAGTGCGGCCCATGCGATTGGAGACGCTGATTGCGAGCGCCCGTGAGCAGGGCGCCAGTGACGTGCACCTCGAAGGTGGGTTCCCCGCGACGTTTCGCGTTCGGGGAAACCTCAAGCGTCAGGGTGACGCACTCCCTGCGGCGCTGCTCACCTCGTTCGCGCGCGAGGTGCTGCTGGGCGACGAGTGGAACGGCTTCGTCGAACGTGGCTCGGCCGACCTCTCGCGTGTGCTCGCCGGCCAACGCTGCCGACTCAACGTGCTGCGCACGAGCCGCGGCGTGGGCTTCGCGATTCGGTTGCTGACGACGTCACAGGCGACGCTGAAGAGCCTCAACCTGCACCCCGACCTCGTGCGGCTGGTTCGGCCCACGCACGGCCTCGTGCTGGTGTGCGGGCCGACCGGCTCGGGCAAGACGTCGACGCTCGCGGCGCTGCTGCAGGAAATCAACCTGCACGAAGCGCGGCACATCATCACCGTCGAGAGCCCGGTCGAGTACTCGCTGCAGCCGAGGAAGTCGTTCATTCGCCAGCGCGAAGTGGGCCGCGACACGCCGTCGTTCGAGCAGGCGTTGCTCGACGCGCTCCGCGAAGACCCCGACGTGCTGATGGTGGGCGAGCTGCGCGACCCCGAGGTCATGCGGCTGACGCTCTCGGCTGCAGAGACCGGCCATCTGGTGTTGGCGACGCTCCACTCGTCGAAGGCGTCGGAGGGCCTGCAGCGCCTGGTGAGCGCCTTCGCGCCCGAAGTGCAGCAGTCGGTCTGTGCGCAGCTGGCCGACGTGCTCGTCGGGGTCGTCGCGCAGCGCCTTCGGTATCGCGAGCCGCAGAAGCTGCTCGTGCCCGAGTGCGAGGTGTTGATGGCGTCTTCATCGGTGCGCGCGCTCGTGCGGCAGGGCCAGTTCTTCAAGCTCGGCAGCGCGATGGAGACGGGCGCCGCAGAGGGCAGCTTTACCTTCAGCCGCTATGGCGAGTGGCTCGCGAAGAAGACCGACTTCGTCGAGCCCTCGGCGGCTCTGGAGCCTGTCACCGAAGCGCCACCTCCGCCGCTCCCGATGATGAAGCCTGCGGCCCGAAAGAGCACGGTCACCGACGACGGCACGCTCGTCATCAACGAAGCAGACGACGACCTGTCGAGCCTCATCGAGGCGCTCGAGAAGCCCTGAGCTCACGCGCTCCACTGCTGCAGTTCGACGACGGTGCCCTCGGGGTCTCGCAGGTGGGCGACCCGCATGCGGCCCCACGCGACCTGCGCTTCCACCACTGACGCTCCGCGAGCGCGCAGCTGGGCGAGCGTGGTGTCGAGGTCTTCGACTCGAAACACGACGATGGCACCTGCTCCCAGACGAAGCGGACCGAGGCCGGCCTCTGCATGGCTTCTCGACTGGAGCGCGAGCGCTGTGTCGCCACGTGCTGCCGTGAACTTCGAGTACGGACCGCGCTCGTCATCGGGCTGCGCGATGAGCCCGAGCGTGTCTCGATAGAACCGGAAGGTCGCGGTGAAGTCGTCGGCCACGATGCGGAGTTGAGAGATGATCATGGCGACGATGGTGACGCCCCTTCCCGCCGCACGTCTTGAAGGAATCGGCCAGGTGTGTGCGCACGCGCGTGGGTTCGTGTGGAGCGTGGAGAACGGTTCGTCGTCGCTTCCGCCGCACTACCTGACCCTGCCTGACGGCACCGCCGACCTGGTGATTGCCCGGCGTGATGGGGTGCGGCGCGCGGTGCTGGTCGGCCCTTCGACACGCGCGTTGCTGAAGTCGACCACCGGGCTCGAGCACGTCGTCGTGGCGCGGCTGCTCCCTGGCGTCGTCACCGAGCTGCTCGGCGTGCCGGTGGGTTCTCTGCGTGACCGCGTGTCACCGCTCGCAGCAGTGGGGCACCGCCGGTTGAACGCCATCATGCGCGAACGGTCGGTCGAGGCGATGGCTGCTGCGCTCGGGTCGTGGCTCGACGCGGCACCGCGGAGCGCCGAGTGCGCAGCAGCCACGCAAGCGCTCCTCGTCGTGATGCGCTCCGAGCCCGAGGCCCTGCTCCGCACGGTCGCGAACGAGGTGGCGTGCTCCGAGCGCTCGCTTCGCCGCCTGTTCGCCGGCACCGTGGGCGTACCGCCGGGCCGATGTCAGGGCCTCTCGCGTGTACGTCGTGCCGTTCACGCGCTCGTCACGGCAGACACCGCTGCGGCGCGCGTCGCCGTCGAGACCGGCTATGCGGATCAAGCTCACCTGACTCGGGACGTGCGTGCACGCGTCTCGATGACTCCGGCGGCGCTCCGCGCGAAGACTGGCGGTACCAGCCCGCTGCTCAGGCCCTCGCTCGATGAGTTCCTGACAGCGGCGCGGCCCTGAGCGGGGCGGAAACGAGGAGCCCGGCGCAGGACGTGTCATCATCATGGGCCGATGTGGCCGCTGCTCCTCAGCGCTCTGCTGGCTCAGACCGAACCGTCGCCCGAGCCTGTCGACGCAGGTGACGTGGTCGTCGCGCCCGAGCTCGACGGCGGCGTTCCCGACGGGCCGCTCCTCAAGGGCGGCGTCACGCTCACCAAGCCACCCTTCCCCATTCGGTTCGTCGGCAACCTCGTGCTGACCGACGACGTGTACCGCGCGGTGCTCGACGTGCCACCCGAGTCGCTGCCCGAGCCGCAGACCGCCCAGCTCGTGGCTGATCAGCTGCAACGCTTCCTGCTCAAGAGCGGCTACGAGCTGTCGCACGTCTCGGTCGCGCTCGAAGACGGCGGCCTCACCGTGCGCATCGACGAAGGGCGCCTCGAGAAGGTCGTCTTCCGCGGCCGCTTCACCCTGCCGATGCTGCGCTTCAAGATCGCCCTCGACCTGCCGAAAGAGGTGTTCAACCGGCCACAACTCGAGCGCGAGGTCGCCCGCCGCGCGCAGGAGCTCGGCATCGACGCGCCCACGTGGGAGCTCATCGAGACCGAGTCGCCGAAACACGATGGAGTGCAGGTCGTCGAGGCGCCCACCATCGTCATCGCGGGCCGCTCCATCATTCAGCCGCAGCAGCGCTTCGAGCTGCACTTCACCTTCGGCGAGCCTGCGTGGAGCACCGGCCTCGGTGTCGACCTGCGCACGAGCTGGATGGATGGGCTCGAGGTGGGGCTCAACTACCAGTCGAAGTCGCTCGCCTTCACCAACGACCGCTGGCGCGTCGCGCTCATGGGCGGGCTCGGCCTGCGCAACGACCTGCCGCAGAACAACATCTACGTCTTCCCGTCTCGGCTCATCGCCGACGCGCTCTGGTACTCCCCGGCCCTCGACGAGAGCGGAACCTCGCGCGGGTTCCTCTCGCTGCACACCGAGGGCATCGCGCGGCAGCGGCGCGACCTCGGCCTCGAGAACTACTTCGCCCTGCGCAGCGAGCTCTCGTTCAACCTGCAGGTGCGGCCGTGGCGCTCGCTCTCGCTCTTCGCCGGCGCGGGCATGCAGTACTTCATCGTCGGGGGCCTGGCCGCGCCGCTCGGGGCGCCGCCGCCCTTCACCGTCGCCGACCCCACACGCCTGCGGAACTTCGTCGAGGGCCGGCTCGACCTCATCTTCTTCGACGGCGACAGCCGCTACGACCGCCGCCACGCGCTGTTCCTCGAGGGCCGGCTGTCGGCCAACGTCACCCGCTTCGACCTGCCGCCGTTCGCCGAAGCGCGCCTTGGCTACCAGCTCGTCGTGCCCATCGGCTGGCACGACGTGTGGGTTCGCGCGAAGGGCACGTGGATGAGCGGCGACGTGATGTTCCCCTTCGAAGAGGTGCTGGGCGAACACCTGCCCGCCGTCTTCGGAGACATCTGGGTGCAGAAGGCCGGCGGTGTACGCGCCGAGTTCCGGTACAGCCTGGTGCGCGACATCGCGAAGGTGGGCCTCTTCGCCAACGCGCTCGCGTTCGGTGAGGAGCAGCGCGACACGGGCACGACGATTCCCCGGTTTGGCGCCGGCATCGGGCCGACGGCGCACGTGCTCATCGAGGGCATCTTCCAGCTCGACCTGTTCCTGAACTTCTCGTTGCTCTCGAGTGGGCGCTTCAGTACCGGTCTGCTGGTCTGGCTCAACAAGGTCTTCTGAATGGCAATGAACAACACGAGCGTCGACAGCTACCTGCGCGACGGCTGCGGCCGCTGCGAGAAGTTCCAGACGCCGGAGTGCAAGGTGCACCTCTGGGCGAAGCCGCTGGTGGCGCTGCGCGCGCTCCTGAACGCGACCGAGCTGGTGGAAGAGATGAAGTGGGGCTCTCCCACCTACTCGGTCGGCGGCAAGAACGTGGTGATGCTGGTCTCGTTCAAGGAGTTCTGCGCGCTGAGCTTCTTCAGGGGCGCGGTGATGCAGGACGACGATGGGCTGCTCGAGTCGCCAGGCCCGAACTCCCAGCACGTACGCTTCCTGAAGTTCCGCACGCTCGCCGACGTGAAGACGCACGGGGCAGCGGCCAAGCGATTCATCGAGCAGGCCATCGAGCTCGAGCGCGCGGGCGTGAAGGTCGCTCCGAAGACCGCGAAAGCCACCTTGCCCGACGAGCTGGTGGCCCGGTTCGCACGCGACGCTGCGCTGAAGCAGGCCTTCGAGGCGTTGACGCCGGGCCGGCAGCGCAGCCACGTGCTGCACATCTCGGGCGCGAAGCAGGCAGCGACCCGTGAGCGCCGCGTCGACGCGTGCGCCGAAGCCATTCGCGCCGGCCGCGGCTTCAACGAGCGTCACTGAAGCAGCCCATGAGGGGCCAGCGACCAGCTGGTAGCGTGCGGCCCCATGCGAACCCGCCTGCCCTCTGGCCTCGTGCTCCTGTCGCTCTGCGCGCTCTCGTGCGGGCCCACCATGATGGCCGTCTGCACGTCGGACCAACAGTGTCAGGACGGCGTGTTCTGCAACGGCACCGAGCGCTGCGCGCCTGGCGGGCCGGGCGCCGACGCGAAGGGGTGTGTCGCCAGCGTCTTCTCGTGCCCGGCGGGGCTCTTCTGCTCCGAGCGGCTGCAGGTCTGCCGGGCCCGCTGCTCGAGCGACGCCGACTGCAGTGACGGGCTCGCGTGCAACGGGGCCGAGCTGTGCCGCAGCGGCGACGCCGACGTCGATGCGATGGGGTGCAAGCCGGGCCCTCCGTTGTGCCCGTCGGTCGCCTGCACCGAAGCGCGCGTGCTCGAGTACGCGCCCGGCGTCGCGCGTGTCGTGCCCGCCAGGTGCGCTCGAAGTGACGCGGGCCCCTGCCAGGACTCCGACAATGATGGGCACCCGGCGGCGTCGTGCGGCGGCGATGACTGCGACGACGGCAACCAGCGAGTGAACCCGGGCGTTCGAGAGGTGTGCGACGCGCTCGAGGTCGATGAAGACTGCAACCCGTGCACCGTGGGCGAGGTCGACCCGCTGCGGGGGTGGGGAGACAGCGACCTCGATGGCGACGGCTACGCCCGCTCGAGCTGCCGCAACGTCTTGGGACCCAACGAGGGCGTCTTGTGCACGTCTGACGGGGGCACGCAGCGGTGGTCGCCGGTCGAGGTGGTTCGACGGCCGGGCAGCGCCACCTACGTGCAGGGCCGCGACTGCGACGACTCGCGCTTCGAGGTGAACCCCAACGCCTCGGAGACGTGCAACAGCCGCGACGACGACTGCGACGGCGAGACCGACGAAGGCGTCACCCGACCCTTCTTCACCGACAGCGACCTCGACGGCCATGGCGCTGGTCGGCCCGTCGAACGGTGCGAGCTGGCGCCGGGCCTCTCGGTGCTGGGCAACGACTGCGACGACTCGAACCCTGCCATTCGACCCGGAGTCTTCGTCTGCGCGCCAGTGGTGACCGCTGCCGACGGCGTTCGCCTCTGTCAGGCCGATGGAGGCTGGGCCGATGAGACCTGTCTCGTACAGCGCTCGTGTGTGCCGCAGCCCAACGGCACCGGCGTCTGCCAGTGATGGTCAGCTGACGCGCATCGACGGCAGGGCAAGCACGACGGCGACGAAGTGACACACCGCCGCGGCGACGACGAAGGCGTGAAACACCTCGTGGTACCCGAACACGCGCGGCCACGGGTCGGGCTTGCGAAACGCGTACGCGAGCGCACCGAGTGAGTACAGCACTCCGCCGATGCCCATGAAGACGAGCACGGGCGTGCCCGCGATGCGGCCCACCGTCGGCAGGTAGAGCAGCGCGACCCACCCCATGGCGAGCGCGAGCACCGCGACCAGCCACTTCGGCGCGTGCACCCAGAACAACGCGCGCAACACGCCGAGGGCGCCGCCCACCCACGCCACCAGCAGCATCGTCTTCGACAGCTCGTCGGGCAGCGTGAGCGCCATCGGGGTGTACGTGCCGGCGATGAGCACGAAGATGGCCGAGTGGTCGAGCCGACGCATGCGCGCCCGCGCCCGAAGCGACCAGGTCGGCCGGTGATAGAGCGCGCTCACGCCCAGCAGCGTCGCCAGGCTCACGGCGTAGATGGCGCACCCGACCTTCGCGGCGACCCCGTGCGCCGCGCCGACGAGCAGCCCGCCCGCGACGAGCGCCACGAAGAAGAAGACCTGGTGCGACACGCCGCGCAGCAGCGGCTTGGGCAGCGGAAGGGGGGCTGCGGTCAGGGCGCTCATGGTCGCACCGTGCGCATGGCACGTCACCGCTGTGTCAGCGCCTGCGACTTTCTCAGCGCCGCCCGACGAGCCGGTACTCGGTGGCGAACTGCGGGCGAATCTCTCCTGCGTCGTCGAGCAGCCACTTCGGCGCGAGCTTGAAGTGCAGCGCGACGGGCTCGGCCACCTCGTGCGTCGCGAACGCCACGTCCCACAGCACCGAGGTGACGCCGTGGTTCACCTTCGGCGAGACGTGGTGGTGCAGGTGGTGCCTCCGCATCCACGCGAAGTAGCCGGCGATGGGCGCGTGCGTGTGAATGCGGCGGTGCAGCACCTCGTAGCCCAGGTACGTCAGCGCGAAGCCCGCTCCGAAAGCGACGCCG
>JAEUJR010000472.1 GCA_016793585.1 Archangium sp. | reverse complement strand
CACCGTGTCGCGCGTGATGCCGCGCAGAATCGGTGACGAGAGCGAGGGCGTACGCACGACGCCGTGGCGACCGACGCAGAAGATGTTCTCGCCCGAGGCCTCGGCCACGAAACCCGAGATGTCGAGCAGAATGGCCTCGTCGTAGCCGGCGAGAACGGCCTCGCGCTTGGCGAGAATCGAGTTCACGTACTGGCCCGAGATCTTGCCGCGCACCATGTTCACGTTCACGTGCATGCGGGTGAAGCTCGAGACCTTCGCGCGAATGCCCTCTTTGAGGCCCTTGTCTCCGAGGTAGCTGCCCCACTCCCACGCGCAGATCGCCACGCGGGTCGGGTTGATCGCGCCGAGGCCCATCGCGCCGTCACCCATGAAGGCGATCGGCCGCAGGTACGCGCCGTTGGGAAACTTGTCGGCCTGCTGCTGGAGCACGTCGATGCACGCCTGCACGAGCTCGTCTTCGGTGTACGGCAGCTTGAGCATGATGATGTGCGCCGAGTCCATGAAGCGGCGAATGTGCTCACGCAGCCGGAAGATCGCGATGCGGCCGTCCTTCGTCTTGTACGCGCGAATGCCCTCGAAGACGCCGAGGCCGTAGTGCAGGGCGTGCGTCATCACGTGCACCTGCGCCGAGTCCCAGGGCACCATCTTGCCGTCCATCCACACCCGATCGGCCTTCAGCACCGCGCTCGACGTCGACGTGTTGTTCGCCATGCGCGCTCTCTGCCACGAAAGCCCCGATGCGTCAGCACGGGAGCGAGGTGGCGCTCAGCGCTCCGAGAGCGCGGCCAACCGGTACTGCGCTGCCTGGGCGATCGCCTCGTTCGACGTGGGCAGATCGGGGAAGTGGCCGATCAGCGTGTGTGGCGGGCCTTTGCGCTGGTTTATCGCGTTGCGGTAGCTGCGGCGCGCGCTCTCGGGGTCGTTGCGACGCTCGTGCACCTGGGCCAGCAGGTAATGCCCGAGCGCGAGGGTCGGCTCGAGGAAGAGGGCACGCGTGAACTCCTGCTTCGCCGCGTCGTTCTCACCGGCCTGCATCGCCGCGATGCCGAGGTAGAGCCGCGCCTCGACCGACAGCGGCTCGCGCTGGAGCGCGCCCTGATAGGCCTCGCGCGCTTCGTCGATGTTGCCCATCAACGCGTGCACGTTGCCGAGCGTGAGCCTCGCCGCGAGATCCTCCGGTGCGTCCTCGCTCAGCTTGTGCGACAGCCGCAGCGCGCGGGGGAAGTCTCCCTTCTCGATGTCTTCGACGATCTGCGCGAGCCGCTCCACGGGCGTTCCCGAACCGGGGCTCGGGCTTGGCCGCGGGGCGAGGGGCGAGGGCATCGACGCGACCGACTTCGGCAGCTGCAGGCCCACCACCAGCGGCAACATCTTCGGCGTCGGTCGATCGGCTGGCTTCTGGGGCTCGATGGGCGCGTCGGGTTTCGGAGGCGTCGGCAGCAACATCGCGTGGCGTCGCACCGGGCGCCGGTAGATGAAGACGCCGGCCACCTCGATCATCTCGAAGCGCGTCGGCAGGCGGAACAGGCTCTCGGAGTAGCCGAGGAACAGCCAACCCCCTGGTCGGAGCGAGTCGTAGAATCGATCCATCACCGCGAGAATCGTCGGCTGATCGAAGTAGATGATCACGTTGCGGCAGAAGATGAGATCCATCGACTGCGGCTTCACCTGCGGCCAGATCGGCGCCGCGAGGTTGTGGCCCTCGAAGCGCACCATGTCGCGCAGCTGTGGCGTCACCTCGTACTGGCCGTCAGCCAGCGTGAAGTACCGCGCCAGCCGCGGCTCGCTCACGCCAAGCAGGCGACGAATGGCGAAGCGGCCCTTGGCGGCGTTCTCGACGGCGACAGGGTTGAGATCGGTCGCCCAGCAATCGACCTCGTTCGGCAGCGCGCCGCGATCGAGCCCCACCATCGCGATGCTGTAGGGCTCTTCACCGGTCGCGCAGCCGGCCGACCAGGCGCGCACGGCACGCGCTTCACGCCGGGCGTGTTTGAGCAGCTCGGGGAAGACCTCGTTCTCGAAGGCGGCGAACTGGCGCGAGTCGCGGAAGAACTCGGTCTTGCCGACGGTGACGAGCGGCAGCAAGGCGCGCAGCTCGTGTTCGCCTGCGAGCTGACGCAGGCGGCGCACGTACTCGCTCGCGTCGTCGAGGCCGAGCGCCGGCATGCGAGCCTGCATCGCCAGCCTCAAGCCCGCATAGCCGTCGGGCGTCACCTTGAGCCCGGCGCGTTCGAGCAACAGCGCCGCGAGCTGCTCGAGCGCCGAGCGATCGATGGTGAGCGTCTCTCCCGTCATCGGTTCGGCACCCACTGAACGAGCTGCGGCGCGATGAGGTCGAGCGGCAGCACCTTCTCGGCGGCACCGAGCGCGATGGCCTCTTTGGGCATGCCGAACACGACGCTCGTGGCTTCGTCCTGCGCGACGGTGTGGCCGCCTCGCAGCCGAATCTCCTTGAGCCCGCGCGCGCCGTCGCGCCCCATGCCCGTCAGGACGACCCCGATGGCGCGCGAGCCGAAGCCCGCCGCGACGCTCTTGAGCAGCACGTCACACGACGGAAGAAACCCGCCGACGGCCGGCCCCTGCTCGAGCCGCGCGCTGCCAGACGGGCTGACGGTGAAGTGCACGTCTGACGGGGCGACGTAGACGACGCCCTTCTCGAGCTTCGTGCCCTCGGTCGCCTCGATCACCTGGTGGCCCGTCTCGGCCGCGAGCCACCGGGCGAGATCGTCTGAGAAGCCGGGTGTGATGTGCTGGCAGATGCAGATCGGGGCACCGAACTTCTGGGGAATTCCGCCGAGCACGACCGCGAGCGCCTTGGGGCCTCCGAGTGACGACGCGATGGCCACCACCGGAACATCGGGCTTGATCGATGGCAGCCGGGTAGAGGTGCGCTTCTTTCTGCCGCGCGGGTGTTTCACGACCTTCACCGTCGAGAGCAGCACGAGCGTCTTCTCGAGTGAGGCGATCGCGGCCCCGTCGAACTCCGAGGGCATCGACATCACGTCGAGCGCGCCAGCCGAGAGCAGGGCCATCGCCGCCTGACGGGGGCCGGCGCCCATCGCCAGCAGCAGCATCGGTACCGGGTACTCCGACATCACGAGCTCGATCGCGCGAGACACCTCGGACGACGGGCCGTCGACCCGCAACAGCACGACCTGCGGCTCGAAGTCGCGCACCGCCGAGACCATGCCAGCGGCGGTGACGGGGCCGGCGACGCGCTCCAGCTTGCGGCCGAACAGCGGCGCCAGCTTGATGCCGAGCAGGGGAGACGGCTCGACGAGGAGCACGCGGATCTTCGTCGTCACGCGAGCCTCCTTCCGTCAGGTGAGCCGATCGATCGTCAACGCCAGGCTCTCGACCCCGAGCTCGCCCTTCACGAGGTACGCATCGGCGCCTGCGTCGAGGCCACGGCGTTTGTCTTCAGGCGAGGCGAGCGACGAGAGAATGACGACGGGCAGCCGGCCGAAGTCGGCGTGGTTCTTCAGCCGCCGCGTCAGGGCAAAGCCGTCGAGCCGCGGCATCTGCACGTCGGTGAGAATGAGGTCGAACGTGCCGCCGCGCTGCATGCGCTCCCACGCGTCTTCGCCGTCTTGCGCTTCTTCGACCTCGTGGCCCAGCGCACGAACGAGCGCCGACTCGGTGGCGCGCGCGATCGGCGAGTCGTCGACCAGCAACACCTTGAGCCGCTTCACGGCCTGCGTCTCGACCGGCCGGGCCAGCTTGCGAATCTCGGCCATGATGTCGGGCACGTGCAGCAGCACCGCGATGCGGCCGTCTTCGAGCGCCGCCGAGCCCGCCACGAAGGGCGCTCCTTTGAGAAAGTCGCCGCCAATCGGCTTCACGGCGACTTCGCGTTCATCGACGAAGCCGTCGACCACCAGCGCCGCACGCTCTTCGCCGAAGCGCACCACCACGCACGGCGGGCGATCGAACCGGGGGCCTCCGTTGAGGCCCAGCAGCGGCCCCAGCGCCGTGAAGGCGATCGGCTTGCCACGGTGCATGACGGCCAGCGTGCCGAAGACCTCGAGGCGATCTTCGGGAGAGAAGCGCGCGACCGCTTCGACGTCGGCGGCGGGCATGCCGTACACGTCATCGCCGAGCCGAACGAGCAGCACGCGCATCAACGCGAGCGACTGGGGCAGGCGCAGCGAGACCGACGTGCTGCGGCCGGTGCGCGTGTTGATCGACACGCTGCCGCCCAGCGCTTCGACCTTGCGCTTGACGACGTCCATCCCGACGCCGCGGCCCGAGACCTCGCTGATCTGCTCCTTCGTCGAGAACCCCGCCTTGAAGATGAGCTCGAGCGCCTCGCGATCGTTGAGCCCCGCGGCCTGCACCGCGCTGATCACGCCCTTGCGAACGGCGGCCTCTTTCAGCTTCGTGGGGTCGATGCCCCGGCCGTCGTCTTCCACCTCGACGGCGAGCATGTCTCCGTCGGCGCGTGCTTTGAGCGACACCCGGCCGAGCTCGGGCTTGCCGAGCGTCTCACGCAGGTCGGGCGGCTCGATGCCGTGATCGACCGCGTTGCGAATGAGGTGAATGAGCGCGTCGCGCACGTCGGCCACCATCGAGCGGTCGACGCCGGCGCTGGTGTTCTCGACGAGCAGCTCGATCTGCTTGCCCTGCGAGTTGGCGAGCTCACGCACCGCGCGGGGGAAGGCTTCGAACACGGTCGAGAGCGGCACGAGGCGCGCTTCGGCGACGTGATCGGCGAGCTGGGTGAGCGAGCTGTTGAGGGTGTTGAGCCCGTCGGAGTGGTGACGAACGAACCGGAACGCGTCGTCACGCAGCAACGAGAGGTCGCTCTCGAGCAGGGCGATGCGGCGCCGCTGATCGACGGGCAGCTCGCCGTGCTCCGTCGCCTTCAACAGGTTCTCGCCGAGGCGCGCGAACCGCTCGAACAGGCTCTGCAGCTCGTGGCCGCGCAGCTCCGATCGGGCGCTCTCGACGAGCAGGTCGCCCGCGAGCAGACCGACGGCGTCGAGCACCTCGACGTTGACGCGAATCGACCGATCGACGGCGGCCTTCTTCTCGACGGTCTCTTCGAAGTGGTGCCCGTCGGGGGCCGGTGGCGGGGTGGGGGAGCTGGCTCGAGGTGGAGGCTGAGCGACGGGCGCGGAGGGTGGCGGCATCGCCACGGGCGCCGAGGGCGCGGCGGGAGCAGAGGCGCGCGGCTTGGCCTGGCGGGGCGCAGACGGCGGAGGCTTGAGCGGCGGCACCGGGGTGCCGGCGGTGGTGGTGAGCTTCTGAACGATCTCGGTCGACGCGGGCGTGCCTTCTTTCGCCCCGACGGTGTCGTCGAGCAGATCGGAGATCGCGTCGCAGGCGTGCAGCAGCAGATCGGTCGCGGTGCGGGCGTCGACCTTCTTCTCCGTCCACGCCTTGAGCAGATCTTCCGACGCGTGGGCGACCTGGCCGATGGCCGGCAGCCCCAGCATGCGGGACTCGCCCTTCATCGTGTGCAGCTCGCGCGCGACGTTCTCGACGGCCCTCGCCCCGTCGGGCTTCTCCAGCTCGAGCACGCCGAGCTGAATCGCCTGCAGGCGGTCTTGCGTCACCTCGACGAACTTCGTCAGCAGTGACTTCTTGAGGGCCTCGGTATCCACAGTCGTGATCAGTCAGCCTTGAAGCGCTTGATGAGCTCGGAGAGACGGCCGGCGAGCTGCGTGAGCTCGGCGGCGGCGCCAGTGGCCTGCTTCGAGGCCTGCGTCGTCTGGCGGGTGACCTCTTCGATCTCTCCCATCGAGGC
>JAEUJR010000442.1 GCA_016793585.1 Archangium sp. | reverse complement strand
CTACCTCGACCCCGAGTCAGACGCCGAGCTGCAGGGCGTGACGGTGGCCAACGGGCTCAAGGCCGGCATCACCGAGTTCATGCAGTCGTCGATCATGGACTACGGCGCCAACTTCAACTCCGACATTCAGGGCCTCGGCCGTTACGACAAGGCCGCGCTCAAGTTCGGCTACGGCAACCTCGTCGAGGTCTTCGAGAACGTGAAGGACGTGTACCTGCTGGGCGCGGTGCAGGCGGTGAACGCCTACGGCGACGCGCTGCCCTTCCTCATCAGCTGCGACGGCAACGACTACACGTCGCTGCACTACACGAAGCTGCCCGACGTGGTGGACATCGATCGTCGCGTCGACGTGCCGTTCTCGCAGATGACGCGCAAAGAGCTCGCCAACCGCTGCGCGTTCCCCGATCTCGTCGAGGTCGATGCGCGCGATCGCCCGCTCGTTCCGTACAAGTTCTGCTCTGACGAGTTCGAGTCGGCGTCGACGGGCTGCGAGGCGTTCGATCGTGGCGCCGACGTCTACGAGGTGGCCGAAGCGAAGATGAACGACTACCGCTCGTACTACCTCTTCGACTCGTTCCGTCGCGACCGGCTGTCGTTCGACCCGTGGGAGTCGGTCGACCGCTCGTACTCGCGCTACTTCGGGTCGCTGCAGACGATGATGCAGTTCTACGTGCTCAACCGCGGCGTCTACGCCGAGCTCATTCCCGACGCGCCGAACGACCCGAACAATTTCTGGCGCTCGCCCGACAAGTGGGGCCCGTACACGGTGGCGGTGACGAAGAGCTTCGACTTCTTCGGCGACGTCATGATGATGCCCGAGCCAGGCCCCTACGATCTCGAGACGCAGCCCGACGGTCGCGACCTCTACGTGATGGACGAGTTCTGGGATCGGCCGAAGTTCACGCTCGGCCTCGGTGAGGCGCGCTACTTCGAGACGAGCTGGGAATATGACTCGGGCTACTTCTGGTACGAGCGCGTGCACCACGTCGGCAGCTTCAACGACAAGGTGTCGGCGATGATGTTGATGTTCGACTCCGAGACGTACTTCCTCGGCAAAGACGTGGCGGCCGACTCGCGGCAGTACGCGATCAACTACTGGCGCATCTTCCCCAGGCAGATCCTCGATCTCTTCGGAGCCGCGATGACCGATCGGTTCGACCGCATCGGGCCCATCTACGACGGCACGAAGTTCGTCACGCGGCCCATCTCGGGCACCATCACCATTCCGCCGATGGGGCAGGCCGCGGTCGACCCGAAGCTGGGCTTCACGCTGCAGCTGTGGATGACGGTGCTCGGCAACGCGCTGATTCCCGCGACGTACGATCAGACCTTCTCGAACTCGTCGCGGCTGTGGCTGCAGGGCACGGGGCAGACGGTAACGAGCACGCTGCCGACGGTCACCTTCGATGACCCGTTCAGCGGCAAGACGTTCGTCGCCATCAGCTACAAGGTCGGCATTCTCGAGACGGGCATGGCCGCGCGAATGATCTCCCGCGCGAACGAGCTCAAGGCGAAAGTGGTGCCGGGCGACGCAGCCACCGAGACGCCGCTCAGGCAGTACATCGAGCTGCTCGAGTCTCAGCGCACCGTGACCGATACCTACGGCGGCGGGGTGTTCTGACCGCTACGGCCGAACGATCAGCACGTCGTTGGTCGCGTGTGACAGCACCCACTCGGCGACCGACCCGACGATGAAGCTCTTCAGCGCCGTCTTCCCGTGCGTTCCCAGCACGGTGAGATCGGCGCCCAGCGACTGCGCCTCCTCGAGCACCAAGGTGCGCGCGTCACCGCTGCGCACGATCGGGTGGAACTCGACCGTGGGGATCTTCTTCAGCAGCGTCTTGAGCGCCTTCTCGCCGTCTTTGACGAACTTCGCGCGCAGCAGCGTGCGCTCGTCAGACGTCATCGAGATGAAGTCTTCGTACGGAATCGGCGTGGCGTGAAACACGTTCACCCGCTTCGTCGTCGGCTCGAGCAGCGCCAGGCCCTGCTTCACCACCGAGAGCGCCTTGTGCGCCGGGTCGATCGCGAACAAGGCGTGCTCGTACGGGCCGGTCGCCGGGCTCTGCACCAGCAACACCGGGTGCTCGGTCTGGCGCATCACCCGCGTCGCCGTCGACCCGACGATCAGATCCATCACGCCGCGGCGCCCATGCCGCCCGATGCAGATGACGTCGGCCTCGACCGTGTTCGCCCGCTTCATCACCTGCTGCGCCGCGTTGCCTTCGACGACGTCTCCGACGAACTGGGCAGGTGAGAGCCCGCGCTCGACCGCGATCGATCGCGCCTGCGCGAGGTGCTTCTCGAGGCTGCGCTCCGAGTCGGCGATGGCCTCTTTGCGTAGCGCTCCGGGTATGTCGGCGGGCAGCACGTGGAGCAGGGTGATCTTCGCCTTCGGCGCCAACGGCAACCGCAGCGCCCGCTCGAACGCCCGCTGCGCGCCCGGCGAGAAATCGGTCGGAACGAGAATCGACGACAAGCCCTTCGAAGCCATGAACGCCTCCTGAGGGCGCGGAGTGTGCCCGCGCGTTTCATCGAGTGTCGGAAAAAGGGCGGAATCCGCCCTTCGTGCGCCGCTCAGTCGATTCCGTGAAGGTTTCGGGGTGGGTTGGACACTCACCCGTCGCCCTGTATGGTCCCTCCCCGCTGGCGTGGCCGAGCGCCAATCGCGCAGGACATCGTCGACATGTCGTCTGGCACCACCGTCGTTCGTCACCTGATCGCGCTCCTCGGAGCGTCGATGCTGGCGGCGTGTCTTCAGCCCGTTCGTGAACCCGACTGCCTGTTGGACGGGAAGTGCGAGTGCAAACAGAAGTCTGACTGCACCCCCGAGAAGGACTGCATCGGCGGCTTCTGTCGCGTGCTGCCCGACGCCGGGTTGCCTGGCGATCTCGGCTGGCCCTGCTCGACGAACACCGACTGCCGCTTCGGCCCGTGTCTTCCAAAAGGGCCGGGCAACGGGCTCGTCTGCTCAGCGGCCTGCGGCGTCGACGGTGGCTTCACCTGCGAGAAGGGCTGGGAGTGCAAACAGTCGACGCTGGGGCCTGGCTTTCTCTGCGTTCCCCCGTTCCGCGCGCTCTGCAACACGTGCGTGAAAGACAGCGACTGCAACGCGGCGGGCGATCGCTGCCTCGAGCTCGACGGTGGCAGCTTCTGTGGCACCGATTGCTCGGTGGTCGCGTGCCGCTCGGGCTACTCGTGCCGGTCGCTCGCGGTCGATGGCGGCGTTGCGCGCCAGTGCGTGCCCGACTCGAACTCGTGTGTCTGCAACCCGAACACGGTCGGCCTCACGCGCTCGTGCTCGACCTCGGCGTCGCTGGGCCGCTGCTTCGGCGTCGAGACGTGTCAGCTCAACGGCACCTTCGCTTCGTGTGACGCGCTCATCGCCTCGCCCGAGGTGTGTGACGGCATCGACAACGACTGCAACGGGCTGACCGACTCCGCCGACCCGGGCCTCGACACGTCGGGCGTCGCGGGCTTCCCCGACTGCCGCAAGGGCGTCTCGTGCACCGGCAAGTACTCGTGCGGCTCGAAGGGGCCCGACGCGGGGTTTGGCTTCCTCTGCTCCGCACCCGACCCGGTGGAAGAGCGCTGCAACGGCGTCGACGACGACTGCAACGGCACGGTGGACGATGGGCTGCGTGACTCCATGGGCCGGTACTCGAGCCCGCGCGCCTGCGGAGGCTGCAACACCGACTGCTACGTGACGCTCAACGGCCTCGAGGTCGACGGTGGCCCCGGCGCCGCCTCGTGTGTCGATCGCGCGGGCCAGTTCACCTGCGTGCCGCGGCGCTGCGCGAAGGGCTTCTACCTCTTCCCCTCGGCGGCCGACCCCGCGCGCTGCGAGCCGGTGCCCGAGACGCAGTGCGCGCCGTGCTCCTCGAACGCCGACTGCCGCGTGCCGCTCGACGTCTGCGCGACGGTTGGAAACGATCAGGGCCGCTCGTGTCAGCAGTCATGCGCACCTTCGAGTCAGCGGCTCAACTGCACCGGCATCGTCGGCTCGCAGGACTGCTGCCCGATGGGGAACACCTGCCAGAACCAGGGCGGCGCGCTCGTCTGCGTTCCCACGACGAACTCCTGTGAGTGCGCCACCGCGCGGCAGGGCTTCTCGCGCAGCTGCTTCGTCACCTCGGGCGCGTCGACCTGCGTGGGCCGCCAGCTCTGCGAAGCGACCGGCATGTACTCGGCCTGCGACACCTCGATGACGACGGCCGAGCTCTGTGACGGCGCCGACAACGACTGCGACGGCCTCGTCGACGACGGCTTCGTGAACACGCGCGGCACGGGCACCTACGACTCCGACGAGCACTGCGGCATGTGCCAGAACAACTGCCGCGCGCGCTGGAGCCCGACGATTCAACACGCCATCGGCGGCTGCACCGTCGACGGCGGCGTGGGCTGCGCCATCGTGCAATGCACGACCGAGGCGGTGGGCGGAGACGGTCAGGCCTGCCGCACCAACGCCGAGTGCGCCAGCGGCACGTGTGACCCGCTCTACGCCGTCTGCGTGCGGCCGTGCTCGATGGGCTGCACCGGCAACTCGGTGTGCGTCGGCTCGTTCTGTTCTCCTCGTTGCACGAGCGACGGGCAGTGCGGCGGCAACGGCGCGACCTGCCAGAGCTTCGACGGAGGCGTGCGCGCGTGCGCCATCACCGCGCAGTTCAACGACGTCGATCGCGAGGAGACCAATGGCTGCGAGTGCCCCCGAATTCCCGGAGTGAGGGACACGCCAGACGTGTCGCCCACCTGGCCCACCGCGGGAGATCGCTACGTCGACCGCGACTGTGACGGCGTCGACGGCGTGGCGGCGAGCTCGGTGTTCGTCTGGGCGCAGAGCCCGAACAGCCTGGGCACGCGCACCAACCCCTACCGCACCATTCGTGAAGCCATCGCGAACCGTGGCGCGCGCAGCACCATTCTCGTCGCGCAGGGCACCTATGTGGAGCAGATCATTCTCGAGCCCGGCCTCGCGCTGCACGGCGGCTATTCGAGCGACTTCTCGCGACGCGACATCATCACGTTCCCCACGCTCATCGAGGCGCCCGAGCCCGACTTCACCACCACCACCTTCAGGCGCGGCGCGGTGAACGCCGAGTGGCAGACGCCATCGGCGCAGCTCACCATCATCAGCGGCTTCACCATTCGCGGCTACGACGTCACCTCGCGGCCAGCCTCGGGGCAGCGCGGCTTCAACAGCTACGCGATGTACGTGAACGTTCCGGGCGGGCTCACGGTGCAGAACAACCACTTCGTCGGTGGGCGTGGTGGCGACGCGACGCCGGCGGCTCCGGGCGCGGCTGGCGCCAATGGCGGTAACGGCACCGACGGGCTGCCTTCGAAGGAGTGCAACACGCCGCAGTGCTCGGGCGAGTCACAGGCGGGTGGGGCCGGCGGCGCGAACGTCGCCTGCCCCAACCAGACGAGCGGCAACCCGGGCGGCGGCGTGAACCCGCAGAACAACCCCCAGCAGTACACCTCGGGTGCGAACGGCAACGGGCAGGGCGGCAGCAACGGCCGCTACGACAACACCTTCGGCATGCAGTTCAACCTGTGCAAGTACGACTGCGTGGTGCCTCCCAATGGGCTGAACGGCGGGCCCGCGTCGAACGGCAACCAGGGCGCATCGGTGGGCGCGGCGCAGGGCTGCACCAACCCGCTCGGAGCGATCGTCGGTGATGACTGGTCGACCGACTCGGCGAGCCCGGGGCAGCCAGGCAGCAACGGCCGTGGTGGTGGTGGTGGTGGCGGCGGCGGCTGCGTCGACAACGGCAACTCGCCGATGTGTACGGTCGGCCGGCGCGTGGGCGATCTCGGCGCGACGGGTGGTGGTGGTGGCGCGGGCGGGTGCGGCGGTGGAGCGGGGCAGGGTGCAGCGAGCGGTGGCGCTTCGTTCGGGCTCTTCATCGTGAGCGCCGGCGTCACGGTGACGGGCAACCTCATCGACCTCGG
>JAEUJR010000422.1 GCA_016793585.1 Archangium sp. | reverse complement strand
CAGCACGCCCGAGGTCTCGACGTCGAGGCGGTGACAGAGGCCCGCTTCACGAGGGTCATCGCCCACGTTCGCGAGGGCGGGCCATTTCGAGACCAGCGCGTTGGCGACAGTGCCCGTCTCTCCCGGGTCGATGGGCTGGGTCGGCACTCCGGCGGGTTTGTCGACCGCGATGAGCGCGTCGTCTTCGAAGAGCACGGTGAGCGAGATCGTGGCGTCGGCGACGGCTCCGGCTGGAGCGTCGTTCACCTCGACGACGACCGTCTGCCCCGCGGCCAGCGACACGCCCTTCTTCACGCGCCGGCCGTCGACCCGCACCGCGTCGGCCTCGAAGAGCGCCTTCAAGCGGTTGCGCGAGAGCGAGAGCTTCTCTCCGATGAACACGTCGATGCGCTGGCCCGCGGCCTCGGAGGGCACCTTCAGCTCATGGCGAGTCGTGTCGGTCACGCGTGAAGCAGGGCCTCATACACCTCTTCGGCCGTCTGGAACCGATCGTCGGGCTCCTTGCGAATGAGCTTCATCGCGACCCGGGCGAGCGTGCGATCGACGCGCGGGTTCATCGTCGTCAGCGACACCGGCTCGGTCTCGAGCACCTTCTGCCAGAGCTCGTACGGCGTCTTCGCCTCGAAGGGCGGCCGCCCCGAGAGCAGCTCGTAGAGGATGACGCCGAGGCCGTAGAGGTCGGTGCGCGCGTCGAGCTGCTCACCCAACACCTGCTAGGGCGCCATGTAGCGGAACGTGCCCACCAGCCGTCCGTCGGCGGTCACGGCGCTGTCGTCGGCCAGGTACTTGGCGAGCCCGAAGTCCATCAGCCGCACGGTGCGATCTTCGTCGACCATCACGTTCGTCGGCTTGAGATCGCGGTGAATGAGCCCGTGCCCATGAATGTACGCGAGCGCTTCGGTGAGCTGCAGCATCGCGTCTTTGAGCCGGCCGACGCGCTCCTGGCGGTTCAGGGCGACCAGCTCGATCTCGCTCGCGCGCGTTCCGATGGGGCGTTGATCAGCGGGCCCGGGCACATCGTAGGGCAGGCTGTAGGCGCCAGAGACCGACGAGTTCGTGTCGGGCTCGTCGGCGAGGTTCGCGAAGCGGCGCACCGACTCGGGGCCGCTCTCGTATTCTTCCTCGTCGTCGCTGGCCGAGCCCGAGAACTCGTCGCTGAGCGGCTCTTCGCCGAAGGTCGCGAGCGAGAACAGCCCTGAAGGATCTTCGTCTTCTTCGTCGGCCTCTTCGCCTTCGACGCTCGCGTCTTCGTCACGCTCGGTGTTCATCGCCTGGCGATGCAGCGAGATGGCGCGCACCAGGCCCTGATCACTGGCGAGGTCTTCGTCCGACAACGAGAGGTAGTGGCGCAGCGTCAACCCTTCGACGAGCTCCATGCCGAGGTACGGGTAGCCCTGGAAGACGCCGGTGTCGTAGACGCGCACGACGTTCGGGTGCGACAGGTTCTGCAGCGTCTCGAACTCGCGGGCCAGGCGTCGGGCGGCGCGCGGGTCGAGGGCAGGGCCTCCGGTGAGCAGCTTCAGGGCGGCGTCGTCACCCGTGCGGCGATCGACGGCACGGTAGACGGTTCCAGCGCCGCCGCTCCCCAGCGTCTCGAGCACACGGTAGGGACCGATCACCTTGGGGGGCATTCGCGGCGCGGAGCCTAGGGAAGAACCGGGGCCTCGTCTAACTGGTGGATGATCAGCGACCGGTTGGTCAGCTGATCCGACTGCTCGGCGCGATGAGGGCTCCGCGTGACGCGGGTCAGGAAGACACTGGCCTCAGGAGGCTTTGAGGCGGTCGGCACATCTGCCATACGGTGCGCGCCTCACGAGACGACATGGACGCGATCGCAGAGCTCGAGAGCCAGGTGAAGCAGCGAGACGTGCCGAAGCACGTCGGCATCATCATGGACGGGAATGGCCGCTGGGCCGAGTCCCGTGGGCTCAACCGCCTCGAAGGGCACCGCGAGGGCTCGAACAGCGTTCGTGAGGTCACCCGCTCGGCGAGGCGCATGGGCCTCAAAGCGCTGACGCTGTACGCGTTCTCGTCGCAGAACTGGTCGCGCCCGCCCGAAGAGGTCGCAGGGTTGATGGAACTCTTGCGCGAGTACCTCACCAAAGAGCGCGACGAGATCATGCAGAACGGCATCAAGCTCAACGCGATCGGTGAGCTCGAGAAGCTGCCGAAGTACGTGAAGGAGCCCCTCGATGCCCTGCGCGCCGAGAGCGCCGACAACCAGGGCCTCGTGTTGACGCTCGCGCTCTCGTACGGCGGCCGGGAAGAGCTCGTGCACGGCGTGCAGGCGCTGGCCGAGCAGGTCGCGCGTGGCGAGCTGAAGCCGGCCGACATCACCGAAGAGTCGCTGACGAAGGCGGTGTGGACGCACGATCTGCCCGCGGTCGATCTCGTGATTCGCACGAGCGGCGAGCAGCGGCTGTCGAACTTCCTCCTCTGGCAGACCGCGTACAGCGAGTTCGTGTTCAGCCCGATCGCCTGGCCAGACTTCCGGGCGCGGGAATTCGCCGAGGCGTTGCTGCATTTCCAGACCCGCGAACGGCGCTTCGGACTCACCGGAGCGCAGCTGCGTCGGGCCGGGACGTGATCGCGTGACCGAGAAGAATCGCAACCTGCTGTTGCGGGTGGTGAGCGCAGTGGTGCTCCTGCCCGTCGTGCTCTTTCTGCTGGCGAAGGGCGAGTACTACACGGCGGTGCTGCTCGGCTTCGCTGCCGCCGCGTGCGCGTACGAGTACCTGACGATCACGCTGAAAGCGCTGTCTCCCATCGCCTGGGGCACCGTCGGGCTCGTGGCGCTGATGCCGATCGTCGTCGCGTGGCGCCCGAACGACGCGACCGCCCTCATCTCGGGAGCGACCGGCCTCGTGCTCTTCGGTGCCTGGGTCTACCACCTGCTCAACGGCCCCCTGCAAGACGGCGTGCAGCGCACCGCGCACCTGCTCACTGCGTTCATCTACGGCCACGGCGGCCTCACGGCGTTGATGGCGATTCGGCAGATGCCCGAAGGCATCTGGTGGGTGGTCGCGGCGCTCGTCATCACCTGGGGTAACGACACGGCGGCGTATTTCTTCGGCCGCTTCCTCGGGAAGCACAAGCTCTACCCCGAGGTGAGCCCCTCGAAGTCGTGGGAGGGCTTCTTCGGCGGCTTCGTCGGCGCCATCGGCTTCATGTTCATCGAGCGCCAGTTCTTCGCGACGTTCTTGACGGTGACCGACTGCGTCTTCCTCGGGCTGTGCGGCAGCCTGTTGGGGCCCGCCGGCGATCTCTGCGAGTCGATGCTCAAGCGCGCGTACGGCGTGAAGGACTCGGGCAACATCATTCCCGGGCATGGCGGCATGCTCGATCGCGTCGACGCGCTGATCTTCAACGCGCCGATGGTGTTGCTGTACGTGCAGTTCCTTCGCCCGAATCTGTAAGGCAGCGCGGCGATCGAGCGACTGCGTTCCGTGGGCTGCGCGAAGCGATGTCAGCCCGCTATGGTACCTCCATGGGCATGGAAGCCGCCGAGAGCATCATCGAGAAGCAGCGCGCTCGGTGGAGCCGGGAGAAGTTCACCCGCTTCATCGAGCTGGGGGCGTTCGACGGCGAGCAGGTGGAGTTGGTTCGGGGGGAGTTGGTCGCCATGTCGCCGCAAGGAGTCCCGCACGGGAACCTGATTGAAGTGCTCAATGAGATCCTCATGCCAGCCCTCGTCGGGCGGGCTCGGGTGAGAGTCCAGCTTCCCTTCGTGATTGACGACGAGACCGAGCTGATTCCGGACATCGCTGTGGTCGACAAGAAGCTGCCGAAGACCGAGCACCCCTCGACCGCCCACCTCGTCGTCGAGGTCGCTGATTCGTCGGTGCGCTACGACCGCATCGTCAAGGCTCCGCTCTACGCCGCCACGGGAGTCACCGAGTATTGGCTCATCGACACGGCTCGCGAGCATGTCGAGGTCTTCTCGGGCCTGCGCCACCACAGCTACGCCAAACACACGAAGGTCTCGAAGGGCGCGCTGCCCGTTCCCGGCTGTCCCTCGGTCTCGATCGCCCTGAAGACGCTCTTCCCCTGACGGGCGGGATGCGCGGGCGCCCCTCGTTGGTTAACGTGGCCCACTCATGTCCGGCGCCCAACAAGCAGTCGTCTTCATCGTCTTCCTCGGCGTGCTGGTGACGGTGCACGAGCTCGGGCACTTCCTGGCTGCGAAGTGGGCGGGCGTGAAGGTGGTGAAGTTCTCTATTGGCTTCGGCCCGCGCATCTTCGGCTTCAAGCGTGGAGAGACCGAGTACCAGGTCGCCTGGGTTCCGCTGGGCGGCTACGTGAAGATGCACGGCGACTACCCGGGCGAAGAGCACGATCTCGACGACCCCGAGCGCCACCGTGGGCTCTACGCAGCGCCCTGGTGGAAGCGCGCGATCATCATGTCGGCGGGCCCGGCCTTCAACCTCATCTTCCCCGTGTTCGCGTACTTCTTCGCGCTGCTGGGCGAGCAGACCTACCTGACGCCTCGAGTCGGCGGCGTCGCTGCTGACATGCCTGCGGCCATCGCCGGCATTCGGCCGGGCGATCTCATCACCCGCGTCAACGGCGTCGACATCGTGCGCTTCGACGAGATCTCCGAGGCCATCGCCGGTGCAGAAGGCGCGATTCCCATCACCGTGAAGCGCGGCGAGCAGGAGCTCACCTTTCAGCTGAACCCCGTCGTCACCGTCGACGAAGCGAACCCCATCGAGAAGACCCGCAAGGGCATGCTGGGCATCATCGCGCAGGCCTCGGCTCCGGTCGTGGGAGTGCCCGCTGGCTCGCTCGCAGCACAGGCCGGCCTCGAGACGTTCGACCGAATCATGGCGATCAACGATCAGCCGGTGGCCGACGAAGTGCAGCTCAACCAGACGCTCCAGAAGGTGAACGGGCCGCTCGCCCTCAGCGTGGTTCGCCTCGAGACGAAGACCGTCGGTGGGCTTCCGTACACGACTCCGAAGACGCTCACCGTCACGCTCGAGAAGCAGGAGGGCGAAGGTTACGCCGCGCTCGGTGGTGCCGAGTCGAGCGATCTCTACGTCGCGTACGTGCTGCCAGGCAGCCCCGCCGACAAGGCCGGCCTCAAGCGCGGAGATCGCTACCTCTCGGTGAACGACGCTCC
>JAEUJR010000410.1 GCA_016793585.1 Archangium sp. | reverse complement strand
CGGAGCTTCGCCGGGAAGCTCGTTCGCCCCTTCGCGTCGATCTGATGCTCGTAGACGCCCCGGAACACGCTGCGGCCCGCCTTGCCACCATCCACACTTGGGATGGGAATCTGATCCGCCGAATACCACTTCTTGCCACTTCGCCGGCGAAATTATGGGTGGTTGCGTGGAGGGTCAAGAAACCATGATCCAGCCTGTAGCTTCGGGCGACCTGACGCGACGAGTCAGCCGCGGTCTTGGCCGGCGGCCAAGCCGAAGCGACGTGGATCATACGATCCCACTGAAATGTCGAGGTGTGCGCAGGGCCGACATGAGTTAGGGAGCGCCCCGTGTCGCCGCAGGCTGGCGGGCCGATCCGCCTCAAGGTTGGGTACAAGACGCCCGAGACGCTGCTCGGCGAGCTGACCAAGAGCGTCGGCCGCGGCGGAGTGCGCATCGAGGCGAAGCGGACCGTTCCTGTCGGCACGAAGTTCGTCTTCGAGCTCAAGAGCGTCGGCGTCAAAGAAAGCGTCGAAGTGAACGGCGTCGTGCAGACCGTCACCGAGACCGCGCCTGGGCGCTACGTGTTGCACATTCGTTACGAGCCGCCGAAGAACCGGCAGGGCCTCGACGCGGTGTTGAAGCGCATCTTCGAGGCGACCGAGGCCGACAAGCGCCGCCGCACGCCGCGAGTGCCGCTGCACGTGCGGGCGACCGAGAACAAGCCCGACTCTCCGGTGTACCGCATTCGAGATCTCTCGCGCGGCGGCATGGGCCTCGACGTCGAGTGCGCGGTGCTGCCGCCCCACCTGACGATCGGCGCTCCGGCGATGGTGCAGATGAAGCTCACCACCGGCCAGCTCGCGGCGCACGGCGAGATCATCTGGATCGTGCAGCCCGACAAAGAGAAGTCGATGCCCGCGCGCGTCGGCGTTCACTTCGGGCGGCTGAACCCGGCGACCGCGACGATGCTCGACGACTTGCTGACGCTCAAGGCGTTGCCGCAGCCGCCGTGGATCGCGCGGCTCGCGTTCGGCGCCGACGCGATGGCGCTGATGAAGTGACGCGTCACTTCTCTTGCACGAACAGCACGCCGGTCGGCTGGCCCTCGCTCGAGAGACCCATCGACACGAAGTGCCCGAGCAGCGCGCCCTCGAGATCCTTCGGCCAGTAGCGCAGCGGGAACAGCCGTCTGCTCTTGAAGTCGCCGAGCCGAACCACGGGGCCACCTTCTCCGTCTGACGAGAACGCGACGAGCTGGCCCTTCTCGTCTTCGGCGTGCACCTCGTACTCGGGCTCGTCGCGCGTCACGGCCTTGATGGTGCCCAGCTTGAACGACTTCGGCGGGTCATCGGCGCCCTTCGTGGTCGACGCGTGCGAGAGGAACGTTCGGCCCGGCAGCAATCGATCGGTGCTCTTCTCGAACGCGGCGAGGCGCTCCTTCTCGAACTCGTTCGTGTAGCGGCGCCGCAGCACCGGGCTCTTCGTGGGAATCAGGTTGCCCGCTCGGTACGAGTACTCACGGCCGATGAAGAAGAGCGCGTTCTCCTTCTCGAGGCCGACCCAGCTCCACTCGGTGAAGAGCAGCGACTGGCCCTTGAGCAGCTCGGCGCCGAGATCGTGCGCGACCACGTGCAACGCGACGTCTTCTTTGCCGTCGACGATCGACACGTCCCACGAGCGAATCGCCATGCCGTTCGACTCGCTCATGAGGCTCGCGACGATGAGCTCGTTCGAACCATCGCCGTCGAGATCGGCCTGTTGCACCGAGAAGTCCGTCACTTCCCCGAGGTGGTTCGTGGTGGCCCACATCACACGGCGCTCGGTGGGTCGATCGACCACGATCAGATCGACCGACTCCACGGTGGGTGCAAGGCACTTGCAGACCCGAACGTCGGAGGCGGTGGTGCAGGCGGCGCGCGCGCAGTTCTCGAGGGTGACTGGAGACGGCGCAGGAAACGGCGTCGCGGCGAGCAGGAGCGGCAGCAGCATGGGCATGTTCTCCCTCAAACCCCGCCCCCACGGAAAGATGCCCGGCAGAAAGTTGATGCGAAGGCTGCGTGGAAGCATGGTGTGGCGGTGCGTCTGCTCCTCCTGATCGCCACGCTGCTCGTCACCCTCACCGGCTGCGGCGCCACCATCGGCGACGCCTGCACCACCGAGAAGGACTGTGGCGCCGGGCTGTGTCTCAACCGTGACTTCACGCCCGGTGGGTATTGCTCGCTCGGCTGCACGGTCGGTGGAGCGGCGTGCCCTGCCGGAAGCGTCTGCGTGGATAACGCCGTGGGCCGTGACGTGCCGGGCTGTCTGCGATCGTGCCGCACCTCGATGGACTGCCGCGCAGGCTACGTGTGCAAGACCGAGCGAAACTCGTCGACGCCAGTGTGCGTCGGCCCTGAAGGCATCTGAGTCATGGCAGTTCCTCCTGCTGAACGTGTGGTCTTCGCGAGCGTGTTCGAGGCGCTCGCGCGAATCGTGAATGCGCGAAAGCCCGAGCTGCAGGAGCCGCTGCGCAGGCTCGGCGTCGAGCTCACGAAGCTGCAGGCCGCCTACCCCGCCGACGTGTGGAAGGCCGCGACGAGCACCGTGGCCCAGGCGCTCTTTCCGCAGCAGTCGGTGCCAATCGCCGAGTACCGGCTCGGGCAGCTCTTCATTCAGGAGTACGAGAAGACCCTCATCGGCCGCGCCCTGATGACGACGCTGAAGGTGGTGGGGCCGCGCCGCGCGTTCGGGCGCATCAGCCGCTCGTTTCGCACGGGCAACAACTTCACCGAAGATCGCGTCACGCCCATCTCGGACAACGAGTACGAGCTGTGGATCAACGAGGTGCACGTGCCCTTCGTGAACCAGGGCGTGATTCAGGCCGCGCTCGAGGCCATCGGCGCGAAGAACTGCAGCGTCGAAGTGAAGCTGCGCGACGCCGAAGGCACGACCTACCGCTGCACGTGGGACTGAGGCCTCACGGCCCGTCGCCGAGGTAGTCGAGCAACACCGAGACCGCCTCGTCGACGATGACGATGGTCGTGCGATCGGGGCGGCCTCCCTCGACGACGAAGCAGCTCGCCTGGGCCGGAAACGTCGCGACGAGCGCCGCGACGGGCAACACACCGCGCTGGGTCGAGGCCAGGTGCTGCTCGAGCGTCGCGAGCGCCGCCCTGACCGTCGAGGCGACGAGGACGCCCCGTGACGGCTGCCCCCGCAGCCGATCGCCCGCGGCCACCAGACGTTCGGGCGTGAGGGGTTGGCTCAGCAGCTCGCGAGCCGCGGCCGCGCGCGGGTTCTGATCGCCATGTCTCGTCGAGTCGAGGCTCGAGATCGGGTGCAGCACCTCGACGAGATCAGCCGCGATCAGCACGGCGTGATCGCCATGGAACAAGCCGAGGGCGCCCTGCAGCGCGCGCGACGCAGACGCGATGGCCGACGCGTTCATCAGTCACCCACGAACATCATGAGCGGAGCGATCCAGATGAGGGCCTTCAGCGCGATCGCACAGGCCGCTCCGATCAGCAGGCCCATGACGATCTGGCCGAGGTCGCTCTTCTTCTCGCTCATGGCGTCTTCGCGCGGGGCCGGGGGTAGACGAGGCACGTGGTGGGAAACCACGCGACGTCGGCTGCCTTCCAGTTCGCGGCGATGGCCCGGCTGACCTGCTGCAGCTCCATGCCGAACGAGGGCACGAAGCAGACGTCTTTCGTCTTGAAGCGCTGCGACACCTTCTCGAGCCCACGCGACAGCGTCTTCAGATCCATCTGGCCGCCACGCACGGGCACCGTCGGGCCGTTCGGGTCCTGACCGGGCAGCTTGCCGAGGTTCGACTGCACCTCGAAGCCGTCGGCGCGCTGAATCACGCGCACCTTCCCCGGCTCGGGGTCGTCGATCCACGACTGGAAGGCGCCTTCGTCACGAAGGTCGATCGGCCACGCGATGGGCAGGTCGGGGTGCTGCAGGAACGCGTCGGCGCCGACGTCATCGAGGGCGGCGAGCACGGCCGCGGTCTGCACGAGGTACGTCTCGCCAACAGGCACGAGAATCACGTCGTCGTCCTGCTTCACTGTCTTGAGGTCGAAGGGCGCTCCATTCGACTTCACCGACTCGCCGTCGAGCTCGAGGCGTACAGCCTTCTCTGGTGGCGGCGGCCCGACCACCTGGAGCGGAACGATCTGGAAGATCGCCTCGCGTTCATCGGCGACCGACGCATCGGTGACGACGCGCGGCCCCTTCACGGCCTCGAGCGGCTCGAGCTTCTCGACCGGCTTCCTCGGCCCGGCATCGACCGTCGACGACGAACGACACCCTGCCGCCACCACCACCAACGCGACGATTGTGAGTCTCACGGAACCCCTCCATCACCGAGCGAGATGGCCTCGGCGCACCTCTTCTCGAGCAGCCCCTGCGTCGCCGCCGCCAGCGCAGCGGCTCTCGGCGTTTCGAACAACGTCATGCCTTCGAAGCGCTTCGGGTCTTCGGCGCGGCCAGCGTCGCGAATGAAGATCGCCTTCACGCGGTCGGGGAACTCGGAGCGGATCTGGGCGTAGACCTCGGGGTCGTGCTCTCCCGAGTCACCGACGAGCACCACCGGCCCCGGCACCGCCTTGAGCAACGAACGAATGATCGGCTGCTTGTAGTCAGGCAACGTGTTGGGCCCGAGATCGCGCAGGTAGAGGCCGAACACGGGGAAGTCGTGCATCTGCAGGAAGCGCGAGACGCGCGTCACGTATTGCACCGGCGAGCCGCTCACGAGCGCGAACACCGGCTTCGAAGGCTTCGCGCGAAGACAGCCGTAGAACGCCGACATGCCGGGCACGACGGGCTGGGTGAGCTCGTCCTTCGCGAACACGTTCTCGACGAACTTGCGGCGCTCGAGCACGTTGGTGATGGCGATGGTGTCGTCGAAGTCGCTGATGACGAAGAACGGCGCATCGGCCGCCATCACGTCGACCGTCGCCCTGCCCGGCTCTGCGCCCTTCACGCCGGCCTCTGCCGTCCACAAGCCCGTCGGGAACGGCGTCTTCCCTGCCGAGAACGTCGTCTCGAAGTTGCCGTCATGGCCGCTCTTCACGAGCGCCTGCTGATTCTGAAACCGCACGTCGACCTCGGCGCCCTCCCAGTTGCTGGTGGTGAGGCGCCGCAGGTTCTTGGAGATCACCGAGCTGCCGCCTGACGGGCCGTTCTTCAAGACCCGACCCGACAGCGTGACCTGCGACGTGGTTCCCACCGCGGGGAAGAGCAGCACGACGGGCTGCGCCACGGCCGTCACCGCGACGCAGCAGCTGAGCAGCAGCAGAGTTCGCACGCCGGCAGCATATCGGCTGCGCGAGAGGGGCTACTGGTGAATCACCACCTGCCCGCGGAAGCCGGCGTCGTTCGCTTCGTCACGCGCCTCGACGTAGACGCCGCCATCGGTGTTCGCGACCGCGAGCGTCACGGCGTCGAAGAAGCCAACCGCGCGAGCGGCCTGGCCGACCCCCTGCGAGAGCTGCAGGTTCAGAATGAGTGGCCCCGTTGCGCCAGGGCCTCCTTGCCGAACGACGGCGGAGTCGACGTCCGTCACGCCGGGGAAGTCGAGCAGGTACGAGCTGCGGCCGGGCACCGGAGCGCCGCCGTCGAGGGGAATGACGAAGTGCCCACCAGCCGCGACGCCACCATCGGTCAGCGGCAGCTGCACCGTCGCGTAGCCCGAGGGCCGCGGGAGCACCTGGCCGCGCGCGATCGTCGTCGACCCCGCGCGCACTTCGACGAACGCCAGGTGACTCGAGAGCCCCGCGGTCGCGGGCAACGGAATGACGGTTGAACCCGTCGTCGCACCGCCATCGGTGGTGAGCGCGATGTCGGGAGCGAAGCCCTGCTGCAGCGCGAGCCCACCTGGCGCGCCGAAACGAAGCATGAGCTCGGAGCCCGCGCTGTGCGTGCCGGCCCATGAGAGGACCGACGCACCACCGTCGACGGAGCCGATGGTGAAGTCGATTCGGCCGACCGAGCCCGCGTCGGTCGAAGGAACGGCTTGCGAACCCGTGAGCCGTGCCTCGTACGCCCCTGCGGGATTGAACGTGCCGCCACCCTGCCCGCCCGCAGCTCCACCAGCGCTGGCAGAACCACCGGCGCTCGCAGCTCCACCGGCGCTCGCAGCTCCACCTGCGCTCGCAGCACCGCCAGCGCTCGCAGCACCACCTGCGCTCGCAGCACCACCTGCGCTCGCTGCACCACCTGCGCTCGCGGCACCACCACCAGCGCCTCCGTCGAGCACGGCGCAGCGTGACTGAGCGCACGTCATCGACGGCCCGCAATCGCGGGTCGTCATGCATTCCTCGGTACACGACACCAGCGCGAACGCAGCCACCACCACTCCAAGCAACCTCTTCATCGTGACCTCTTTCGTGAAGCGAGAATCAAGGCGAGCGCCCCGAGCAGCGCAGACGCGGGCGACGCGGCACAGCGACAGCCAAATGGCCGCGGGAGCCCCAACGGAGGGGGCGTCGGGTTCGTCGGGTCCGCGATGATCGCGCTCCCCGTCTCCCTCGAGGTGGCGCTGGTTCGAACCACCAGCCGCTGCGCTTCGGCGCTCGCCTCGAACCGCTCGAAGGCCACCAACCCCTTCTCTGCGTTGAAGGCGACCCGAGGCACGACCTGCCTCAGCCGCGGCAGCGTGGAAACGGGCGTCGTCGACAGCACGACCTCCCGACGCACCACTGCGCGCAGCACCGAGGTCGTCAGCGGCGCTGTGAAGGTGAACCACGTCACCTGAAACGACGCGCCATCGAAGGCAATCGCCGGCTCCTGATCGACGCCAGTGCTCGAGACGTCGAACGGCAGCCCGCTGGGTTTCCCTGCCACGTCGAGAGTGAGCGCCCGCACATCGCTCTGCACGCTCGCGCCGCTCGTTCGCCGCCCGTCGGCCCACACCGTGAGGAACTCACCGCCGCCGAACGCGATGCGTGGAAACGAGCGCAGGCCGTCACCCGTCACCAGCCGGCTGGCCGGCGTCAGCACCGAGCCATCGGGGTTCAACACCGTGATCCACACCTCGAACTTCGACGTGTTCACGTCTTCGTCCGTCGACACCACGAGGTAGTGGCCTGCACCGAACGCCACGTCAGCGGTGCCGGCGCCCTCACGAACGATCTTCGAAGGCGAGACGACGCCGTCACTGCCGACGTGCACGGCGCGCAGGGTGTCGTCGCGCTGGTCGCTGAAGACGACGAGAAAGCCCGAGCCATCGGTGCCGACGACGGGAAACGCGAGCTGGTTCGTCGGCCCGCTCGAGGCTTCGGCGATCACCAGGGGCGTGGTGTCGAGCACCGTGCCTGTCGGGTCGATGCGGGCCGCGCGAATCGCAGAGCCGCTCCGTTCGTCGTACCAGGCCACCAGCGCCATCGACGGCGTCGCGGCCACGCTCGAGAACCCCTGGAACGCGGGGTCGACCACCACGGGGAACGGCGGTGCCAACAGGTGGCCCTCGCTCGAGAGGCGTGCCGCAAAGAGATCGTCTGCGTGGAGCTCGAGGTTCTGCGTGTCCTGCCAGACCGCGAGGAACCCCGAACCGAACGCGGTCATCGCGACCTGACGTTGGGTGTTCCCCGCGGGCACGAGCAGCAGCGAACGTGGGGCACCGGCCGAGACGATCGCCGCGTCGATCGTGCCCGCGCCGTGCTCGAAGACGTCGAACGCGACGAGCACCGACGAGCCCAGCGACGCGCTCACCAGCACCGCCGGCTGGGGCAGTCGTCGCGACGAGAGGGTCGTCAGCGGGCCGAGCGCTCCAGTCGTGGGGTCGACGAGCCGGCTCACGATCGTTGC
Organism: Archangium sp.; assembly: GCA_016793585.1. Next base: position 7,134 of record JAEUJR010000410.1, on the reverse strand, counting down.
CGCGCCACGCGACATCATCGTCACCCGAAACTGCGCGCCATCGACGACGAGCGAAGGCGCGAACGCCACCTCTGGCAGCGCGACGATCGGGAACGGTGTCGTCGAGCCATCGAGCCAGCCGAACACCTCGAGCTCCGACCCGAGGCCGGGCCGCACCACCACCCGCGTCCACGAGGCGAGCAGGCGATCACCAGCGACCGCGAGATCGACCGAGCTGAACGACTCGAGCGCGCTCTGCGGCGTCGCGATGACCTGCTGGCCCTGCTCCTCGAGCGTGGGAGAGAACCGGCGCAGCACCACGCGCTCGAGCTGATCGATGCACACCAGCTCGAAGCCCGCCTGGCTCTGGCGCAGCTTGCCCGCGCTGCCCATGCCCATCGCGGTCTGATTCGACAACGCCCCGTCGAGCGAGATGCGCGTCGTCAGCAGCTCGGGGCCTGCTCCGCGGGCAACCGAGAAGAGCGCGACGACATCGGTGGCCGTGGCGATGAGCTTCGGCTCGCCTTCGTGATGCGGCTGGGCCGTCAGCACCTGGTCGAACTGATCGAGTGACACGCCGTCGAGCGTGAAGCGGCGGAAGCGCAGGTCGCCTTTGGGGAACTCACCGGTCTGCCACGCGACCACGCAGCGATCGGCCACGCACGCGACCGACGGCGGCACGAGCGGGTTCAGTTCGTCACTGTCACTCACGCGCCGCGCCGGCGTCCGAACGAGGCCGCTCTCGTCGACCCGGGTCATCCACAGATCTGCCTGACCGCGCCGCTCACTGCGAAAGACGACGACCGCACCACCGGGAATGGTGGCGATCGCAGGGCTGCCCTCCATGCCGGCGGAGCGCACCACACGTGGCGCGTCGACTGGTTGCTCTGCCCCAAGCTCGGGGTCGGCGACGGTGAGCAGCAGCAAGACGAAGGCGTGCATGCCCGGCCCCCGAGCAACCTCGAGGCCAGCCGCCCGCGCGAACGATTCCCGCGAGTTCCATTTCAGTGGTCACGGAACTCTGAGGGAGCCCACGCTCGCACGAGCCGTCGACCTGCCATGGGTGTCGCGCCCTCGAATCGATCGACTCCCACCACGTGCGGGAATACGGTGCCGCCCCGTCATTTCCGTGCCCTCGTCGTCAGACACTCAGTTCGGCAAGTACGAGCTGATCGAACGTATCGCCGCCGGCGGCATGGCCGAGATCTTCCGCGCGCGTTACTCGCCGGCGCCGGGCGTGGTGAAGCCCGTCGTCATCAAGAAGATCCTCCCGCACTACGCCGCGAACCGCGCCTTCATCGCGATGTTCACGAACGAAGCGCGCATCGTGATGGGGCTCTCGCACGGCAACATCGCCCAGGTCTTCGACTTCGGAGACGTCGAGGGCGACTGGTACCTCGCGATGGAGCTGGTCGACGGCCAGCCGCTCTCGAAGGTCGTCAAGCGCATGCGGGCGACGGGCCTGCTGACGTTCCCCTCCGAGATCGCCGCGTACGTGACGGCCGAGATGCTGCGCGGGCTGCACTACGCGCACACGCGCCTCGACGAGCAGGGCCGGCCGCTGCAGATCGTTCATCGCGACGTGTCTCCGCAGAACGTGCTCGTCAGCTACGAGGGGCAGATCAAGCTCGTCGACTTCGGCATCGCGCGCGCTCGCAACGCCGGCCGTGAAGACACGACGTCGAACGCGGTGAAGGGCAAGTACGCCTACTTCGCCCCCGAGCAGGCCCGCGGCAAAGAGCTCGACGCGCGCACCGACGTCTTCGCCTCGGGCATCGTCTTGTACGAGCTGCTGACGGGACAGCTGCCGTTTCAGGGCCGAATGATGGAGGTGCTGACGAAGATCGTGCGAGGTCAGTTCGCGCGACCGTCGGAGCTGAACCCTGCCATTCCGAAAGCGCTCGAGACGATCGTGCTCAAGGCGATGGCGCTCGAAGCCTCGGAGCGGTACCCGACGGCCGAAGCGTTCCAGCAGGACCTGACGCGCTACCTCGCGGTGCACCACCCCGACTTCACGCCGACCGATCTCTCGAACTTCCTCGGGCTCCTCTTCGAGCCTGAGCTGGTGAAGAGCGGCCGTCCGGTGCAGCTGCCGCGCGACTTCATCGAGAAGGCGCAGCGTTGGCGTCGTGGCGCTCCGGTTCCCGAGCCTGCGCCCGAAGCGCCGCCCCCGCCGGGAGAAGATCCCGAAGAAGAGATTCCCACCGAGATGGTGGAGATCGAGCGCGTCAAGTCGGGCCTCGAGGCCGTGCCGCAACTGCCGGTCGATGAAGACGCGCCGACGAAGCCGCTGCGCCTGCCGGGCTCGATGCGCGCGAGCAACGAGTCGAAGCCGGTGACGACGGTGACGCAGGTGCCGTGGGTTCGCGCGCTGGCGTTGGGCCTCGCGGCGGCGCTGGTTGGCTTCGCGGGCGTGTTCCTCGCGGTGCGGTTGTCTCGCGGAACGCTCGAGGTCGTCTCGCAGCCTCCGGGCGCGACGGTGCGCGTGAACGGCCGCACCATCGACGAGAAGACGCCGTTGCAGATTCGCTCGCTCTCGGGCGGCCGCACGTATCGCGTCGAGGTGTTCAGCGACGGGTTCAAGACGTGGTCGAACGAAGTGCCGCTCAAGCGCGGGCAGCACCTGGTGGTCGATGCGGTGCTCGAGAAGCCTGAACCGCCGCCCGCTCCGCCGAAGGTCGTGGAGCCGCCCCCGAAGATCGTCGAGCCCCCGCCCGCGCCGGTCGTTCCGCCTGCGCCCGATGTCGTGACGTGGCCGGTGACGACGTTCGAGCTCGAGGCCGCGCGCCACCGCGTCGATCTCTCGAAGGCCGGAGCGCTCAAGCTGCCGCTCGACGAGAAGCTCACGTACCGGGTGACGCTGAGCAAAGGGCCGTCGCTCGGCTGGGGCTACTACGTGGTGAACGCGGCGGGCGCGGCTCCGGGACCGTTGCCGACGGCGCCGCAGCAGATCAAAGGCGCCAATCGGCTGTTCGTGTTTCGCATTCCGACCTCGACGCTCGCGGGTGTGACGAAGGCGGAAGAGACGAAGCCGCGAACGTTGTCAGTCGACGTGCGTGGCAAGGCGAAGACGTACAAGCCGCCGCTCGCGTTGTCGGTGCCCGCGGAGAATCGGGTGACGCTGACGAACCTCGACCCGAAGCAGACGTACGAGGTGACGGTGCGGCAATCGGTGACGACGCCCGCGAAGCTCCGCGCCTCGGGAGCGATCGTCACGCGCTGTGTGGTGGGTCACCCGACGCAAGGGCTCGTCGTCGCCGAGGTCGGCAAGCCGATGATCGTCACGGGCATCACGCAGCTGTTCTTCACCCTGCTCGACGACGCGAGTGATGATCAGGAAGGCCGGCTGATCATCGAAGCGAAGCAGGTGAAGAAGTCGGGCAAGCGATAGCTCACGTCGCTCCTGCGGCGCGGAGAAACGCAGCGACCCGACGATTCCCGTTTCCGACAGCGCGGGCGAGCGCAGCGTTCTTCGCGGCGGTGTCAGCACCACGTTCGATCAGCAACTCGACCAACGCGAGGCCCGACTCTTCACTCGCCGCCGCGACGAGCGGTTCGAGGCCGACATCGAGCGGAGCTCCCAGCTCGACGAGGCGGCGCAACATCGGGACCGAACGAGTCCACGTCGTGGCTTCGGCGAGCGAGGCGCCCTTGCGAATCAGCGCTTCGACCAACGGCGGATGCGCGATGGCGACGCGGAGCAGCGGAAAGCTCCAATACGTGCTCCTCACCTCGAGGTTCGGGTTCTCGATTCGTTCGAGGCACACGAGCGCAGCGTCGAGTTCGCCCGCCTCCACGGCCTTCACGAACGCAGCACCGGCCAGCCCGTCGGGAGAGAGGTGTCGATCGATCTTCTCGCGACCCACGAGCTGAAGATCTCCTCGACGAAAGACGATCTTGAAGACCTCGCCGCACGCAGGGAACAGGCGCTGCTTCTGATCATCCACCGCGAGCAGCACGCGTCGCGCGTGAGCTTCGTGCTGATCATCGAGCGGCACCCAGTCGGCGAGCGCGCGTTGCAGCACCCACGCCTCTGGGTTCCACCGGGTGTTCTTCTTCACGAGGGCGTCGGCGCCTGCCTGCGTGTTGAGCCAGAGCGCCCCTTCCACCACTCCGCACGCGACGAAGACCTGATCAGCGTGCTTCGCCGTGAACTCCCGCAGTCGTTCAAGTGCCTGATCATCCGAGTTCATGCGCGCGATCTCTCACCATTGACGTTGTGCGACGTGGCGACCTGTAGCCGAAAAATTGATCAGTCCGAGAGCGGGCGTACCTTGTGTGCACCTTCCCTTCACGAGGTGAACGCACATGAAGAAGCTCTTCGCGGTGATGACGGTCTCGGTGGTCGCGGTCGCTGGCGTGGTGTTCGCGGGTCAGCCGAAGCGCGTGACGAACGAAGAGGTCGAGCGGGTGATCGACGCGCGCCTGCACCAGATGCTGGTGAAGCTGAACACTGCGAAGCACTGAGCACTCCGTGACCGACGCTGACGAAGCGCTCGTGTCGGAACTCAGGAGCGTCGGGATCGACGGAAGCGCGCGCCTCGATGACTGGCGCGACACGATCGGCCTCCTGGCAGCGTTTGATGAGGTTGGGCGATCCGGCGCGAACGTGATCGTCAAAGTCGACGGCGGACGGGCAGGCGCAGATCTGTACACGGTTGTCCTCTCAGGCGGTCGGCTCGGAGAGGACTTCTTCCGCAAAGATGGCTCCGACTTGAGGTCGCTGCTTTCCGAAGGTCTCTCGTTCTTCGTCTCGCACGCGAGGACGTGATGCCGACCCCCTACAAGCGGAAGCTCGAACGTGCGCTCTCGAAGCTGGCCAGGGACGACCGCACCGCCTTCGCCGCTGCCTGCGCCGAGCGACTGAGCACGCAGATGTCGAATGGTCGTCGGAAGCGTGGGCTGAGGAAGATCCTCGACCAGCTGTGGAGCGACCTGTCGAACAGAACGACGTTCTCGCGCGCCATGCTCGACGAGTGCATGTCGCTCATTCCCTCCGAAGAGGCCCGCGACTGGAGCGCTCGGAGCGAGGATGCGGCAGCTTCAATCGCCTACGCGCTGCGCAGCTTCCGATCGGGCAAACTCGTCGAGGCTCGCTCTGCGGCGAGCCGGGTTCTCGACTCGATCGAGTTCGAGCTCTCGGACCAGGACGGCGACGATGACGCGTGGATGAAACACCCGCGAATTCTCGCCGAGGTGGAGCGACAGCGACGCGATCTCGACGAACTCGCACGACGTACCGTCTCCGTCACACGGCTTCGCGCTCGAGCAGCCGAAGAAGGAAAGCGCCTCCTTCCTCCGCCCCGGAAACGCAGCCGCCAAAGGACTGCGTCGGTGACCTCCACATGAAGGGCAGCGCGCCGTACTCGATCGTCGATCCGCCATTCACCCTCGAGTTCACCAGGATGTCGAAGGCCGAACTCCGCGCGTACGCTGCGTGGTTTCACGAGACCGACGCCGAGAGAGTCGCAGAGTTGGTGCGGATCGTTCGGGGCACGCCCGGGTTCGAGGGGTGGCTGCCGGACGAAACGCCGGAGTCACTCGACACGCTTGGCCGCTGGTTCGAGGGACAGGTGGAGATGCGACCGAAGACAGAGGATGAGCTGGCGAACGATCGGGCACTTCTCGCTGGGCTCGGTGAACAGTGGGTCGAGCCCAAGACACTCACCGACCGGACGGCCTCGCTGGCGATGGACATGGGTCGCTACTTCGCACGGGTGATGCTGAAGGCGGTTCCTGAAGCGAAATGGTCGCTTCGGCTGACCGGGCCCACGAAGGCAGACTACGGGCAGCCGACGCTCATCGGTCTCGGCCCGCCCCCGTTGAACCCGGTCACCGTCATGATCGTCACCGCCAAGCACATTGCGGCGGGCCGTAGTCACGAACTCCTGGAGTTGTTCGCCATCTGGCGAGACTCGCTTCGCACTCCTCCACGGAAGAAGCAGGCTCCACGCTGACGAGCGGCTCCTTTTCTCACTCGGTGAGAACGTCGCCACGAGCCTCCCACGGCAGTTGATCCCGAGACTCCTTTTGCAGCAGAACCCGCGGCCGATGCGTCTTCCCCACATTGTCGCCGCGTGCAGTGCCGTTGCCGTCCTCTCCTTCGCAGGCGCGTGTGGTGGCAAGCAGCCCACCCGCTGCATGACGAGCACCGACTGTGCAGCCGGTCAGGTCTGCAGCGCGGGCACCTGCCAGACGCCGCTCTTCGACGGCGGCAGCACGGGCGGCTCTGGCGGAGGCTTCTTCTTCGTCGACGGCGGCACGGGCGGCGGCGCGACGGGCGGAGGCACGGCCACGGGCGGCGGCGGAGCGGCGAGCGGCTGCAACCCGCAGAACTGCGCGGCGGGTTGCTGCGACATGAACGGCGTCTGCCAGGGCGGAACGACGCGCGGCGCGTGCGGCATCGGCGGAACCATGTGAGTCACCTGCGGCACCGGTCGCGTCTGCACCGGCGGCGTCTGCACGAGCCCGATGGGTGGCGGCTCGGCAGGCGGCGGCACCGGCGGTGGAACGCCCGCGTGCAGCCCCACCACGTGCGCGAGCGGCTGCTGCGACACCACCGGCCTCTGCGTCGCAGGCACCAGCACGCAGGCGTGCGGTACCGGCGGTCGTGTCTGCATCGGCTGCTTCGGCGGAGACATGTGCTCGGCGGGCTCCTGCGTCGCCAACATGGGCGGCGGCTCGGCGGGGGGCGCGGCGAGCGCTGGTGGCACCGCGACGGCTGGCGGCACGGCGACCGCCGGTGGAACGGCGAGCGCGGGTGGTACGGCTTCGGCGGGCGGCACCGCGTCGGCCGGTGGAACCGCGAGCGCCGGCGGAACGGCCTCGGCTGGTGGCACCGCTTCGGCTGGTGGCACGGCGAGCGCTGGTGGCTCTGCAACGGGTGGCGGAACGACGGCGGGCGGCTCTGCTGGCGGCGGCATGGCTCCGGTCGGCGACGTCTGCGCGACGGCTGAAGCGCTCACCGGCGGCAGCGTCTCGGCGCCCCTCGTCGTGAACGGCACCACCGTCGGCTACACGAACGACTACACCGGCGTGAGCCAGTCGAACTGCTACGGCACCTCGGGCCGCGACCGCGTGTACTCGGTCTCGCTCGCTCCCAACGCCCGCGTGCTCGCGAGCATTCGTCAGGCCGCGACCGGCACGCTGAACGAT
>JAEUJR010000409.1 GCA_016793585.1 Archangium sp. | reverse complement strand
GCCGATCGCTGCGGCGGTGTGAAGCTCGAGGCCGGCTTCATTCGGCTCGGCAAACCCGGCACCGAAGCGTGGGCGAAGACGGCCGAAGGCCAGGGCTGCTTCTCTGATCTCGCGAAGGAGATCGAAAAGTACCGCCTCGTTCGCGCGGTCACCGTCGCCGCGATCGTTCCCGATGCAGAGCGTGCGAACGGCAAAGGCCTCGCGTCGGCCAAAGCGATCGCCGCGGCGCTCGTCGAAGCCGGTCTTCCGAAGGCGCGCGTCTTCGGACTTGCACCCGCCCCACAGCGAACCGACTCGATGGGCATCTCGCTGCGCTACGTCGAGCGGGCTCCCGATGAAGTCGTCGCGCGCATCGCGGCCGCCGCAGGAGCCACCTTCCTCGGCGCCGACGAGACCTCACTCAAGCCCTGCGAAGCCGGCATGCCGGTGCTCGTGAACGAGATCGTCAAGACGGGCCCGAACTCGAAGGTGACGATTCATCTGAAGGACGGCAGCGGCATCGAGGTGAAGCCAGAGTCGATGATCAAGATGGCCGTGCTCGCGATTCCCGCCGGTGGTGATCGTCAGGTGAAGATCGACATTCTCACCGGCGGCATCGTGGCCGACGTGCGCAAGGCGGCGCAGGGCTCACGGTTCGAAGCGTCGAGTCGAGTGGCGGTCGCGTCGGTGCGCGGTACGCAGTTCCGTTTCGGGGTCGATGAGAGTGGAGGCTCGCGGCTCGAGACGCTCGAAGGCGTCGTGGCCATCGCGCCCTCGAATGACCCCACGGCGAAGCCCGTCGAAGTGCCGGCCGGTCAGGGCACGGTGATGTCGGTCGATGGAAAGACGTCGCCGCCGTCGAAGCTGCCCGAGGCTCCGCTCATCGTTGGTCCGCTCAAGGGCCCGCTGGGCGCCGAAGCCCGCTTCGAGTGGCAGCCCGTCGCCGGCGCCGCCTCGTACAAGGTCGAGCTCGCGCGTGACGCCGACTTCCTCGTCGAGCTCTCGACGCAGACGGTGAACGCGACGACGCTCTCGTGGCCAGAGGCGCTGCCGAAGGGCAAGTGGTTCTGGCGCGTCAGCGGCGTCGACTCGAAGGGCTTCGAAGGCGCGACGTCGAAGGTCTACGCCTTCACGGTGGGGAAATGACCAACCGCCGCGCCGACGTCGCCGGGCTGTCGTTTCTCGCCATCGCTGGAGCCGCGTGGCTCTGGCGTGACGAGGCGGCCCTGGCTGCGACGACGCGGTTCCCTGCGCTGGGCTTTCCGCTCGCGGCGCTGCTGCTGCGAATCGGCGCGATGCTGTTCGCGGCGGTCGCGCTCTATCGCCTGCGCTCGTTCTTCTCTTCGCTGGGCGCTGCCGCGCTCGCACGCCTCGACGCGATCGAGGAGCGCATCGATCAGTACCCGGCGCGAACGGCGCGGGCGATTCGTGCCGTGGCCGTGGGGCTCATCGTCGGCGGCCTCATCGTTCCCGTCTTCACCTGGACGAGCATCGACTCGTACCTCGAGACGCGCGCGCTCGATCTCTTCTTCCGCCTGCGCTTCCCCGAACGATCGCAGGCCGAGCTCGCCACCGGTCGTGCCACCCCCTCTGCGGTGAAGCAGGAAGACGTGGTCGTGCTCGCCATCGATGACGACACGATCACGCGGCTCGGCTGGCCGATGCCCCGGTTCAACTATGCGCGGCTGATCGACGTGGTGTCTGCGGCGAAGCCCGCGAGCCTCACGTTCGACGTCTCGCTGGTCGATCCCTCCCGCGATCACCCCGAGTGGGACACGGCCGTGGGAGACGCTGCACGCCGCGCTGGGAACGTCGGCTTCAGCTTCACCATCGCGCGGCTCACCGGAGAGACCCGGCCCGTGATGTCGGAGGTCGCACTCAAGGCGCTCGATGCGAACTCGATTCCCTGGCACGAGTCTGCGGCCGGACTGCCCGAGTACACCGAGATCGTCGGTGGTGACGCTGCGCCGAACCCGGTGATCGATCCCGTCGCGATCTCGGCGCAGTCGATCGCGATGGCCAACGTGGTGCTCGATGGTACCGACGACGTGCTCCGGCACTCGCTACTCGTGGCGAGAATGAAGGAGCGCCTGCTGCCCTCGCTCTCGCTTCGTCTCGCCGCGCAGTCGCTCGGCGTGTCGCTCTCGTCGATTCGCGTCTTCCCGGGCTCACACGTCGATCTCGGCGGCAAGCGGCGCATTCCCATCGACAAGCTCGGCCGCACGCTCGTTCGCTATCAGGGTCGGCACGACACGCGCGGTGATGGGCCAATTCGCTACGTGCCGATCTGGTCGCTCGTTCGCGCCGACTCGACGCTCACGCTCACGTCGAACCCGCTCGGTGACGATCAGCGCTTCAAGCTCGACGATCAGACGAAGGTGACCCGTGACGGCGTGATGCTGCCGCTCTCGGCGATCGACCCGGCGAAGCTCGACGAAGGCGCGCTCATCTCAGGCAAGGCCCGCTACTCGCCCGACCCGGGGCGGATTCTGGAGCTCGAGTTCAACTCCGACGCCGGCATTCCCCCCGAGCCGGAGTTCGAGATGATCGACGAGCAGACGATGCGCTTCACCACCACGATCGCGACCACGAAGAGCAACGGCGGCGACCCCTCGATGCTCACCGGTAAACACGTCTTCGTGGGTTCGACGGCGCTGGCCGCGGCCGACATGCGCACCAGCCCGCTGGGTGAGATGCCCGGCGTCGAACACCACGCCACGATGTTGGCGAACCTGCTGCACGACGACTTCTTTCATCAGGCCCCGGCGTGGTCGAACGTGGCCGTCGTGCTGGGAGCCTCGCTCGTCGCCGCCATCGTCGGCGTCACGGCCTCGACCGGCATCGGCCTGCTCATCAACGCGCTGCTCATTCTCACCGTGCTGACCGCCTCGTTCCTCGCGTCGTCCTCCGGCTACTACGTGCCCAGCGTCAGCCCGGCGGTCGCCATCGGCGGCAGTTCGCTGCTCTGCCTCATCATGGGTGCACGTGCCGCACAGCGCGCCCACGCCAAGGCCGAGAGTGAACGTGAGTTCGTGCGGCAGACCTTCGGCCGCTACCTGACGGAGCAGGTCGTGCAGCAGCTGCTCGACTCGCCCGACGGCCTCAAGCTCGGCGGTCAACGCGACTTCGTCACCATCATGATGACCGACCTGCGCGGCTTCACGAGCATGTGCGGCACCATGGAGCCGGAGAACGTGGTGAAGCTGCTCAACCACTACCTGGAGTCGATGACCCGCATCATCACGAAGTACGGCGGCACC
>JAEUJR010000377.1 GCA_016793585.1 Archangium sp. | reverse complement strand
GACCCTTCGGCGGGCAGCGCTTGAAACCCCTGAATGCCGCTGATGGCGTCGCAGGCGTGGGCGGGAGCGCTCGCCAACGACACGGCGATCAGAGCTCCCAAGACGACTGATTTCCAAAACGCCGGCACGACCATGACGGGTGCGTCCAGCGAACCTCGTGCCATTACGAACCCGAACGATTTCAGAACCTTACAGAGCCACATACACCCACACGCCGATGATCCATGACACGCACGCCAGCCCTGCCGAAGACGTGCACCTTCACTGGAATGGTGCAGCCTCGCTCCAGCGCTGGGGGCGAACACCCTCACCATCGAGCGGCCCCGCCAAACGGGCTCAGTCACATTCCAGCCACATCGACACGTGGCACGAACCATGGAGTGATGCGGGCGAACATGTACCCCGAACTCCGCAACGACCGCCGCTACACCTGCCAGGCCCGTTTCTTCGGTTCGGGAGGCACGTTCCTCTTCCGCGGCGCCGTCACCGACATCTCGCGCACCGGCCTCTGCCTGGCTGGCATCGGCGCGGCGATGGCGAAGGGCCAGTCGATTCACCTCAAGGTCGACCTGCCCACGGGCACCGTCGAAGCGGTCGCCGAGGTGCGCTGGGTGCGAACGCAAGACGACGGCACGGCGGAAGCGGGCCTGCGGTTCGTGCGCATCAACCAGTCGAGCCTCGAAGCCATCGACGAAGCCATGGCCGAGCGGCCCATCACGTCGACCTTCATGCGGCAGTACGTGTTTCGCTGAACGTGCGATGACGCATCGCGCGCGCGCCGTTCGTGCGCGTTGACGCCCACATGCGCAGACGGTCACAGTGCCGCCCGTGCGGTGGCCGGCCCTTCTGACGCTCACGATGTTCGGTTGTGCGACCTCGAGCCCGGCACCGGCGGCGAGCACCACGCCGAAGCCCGAAGAGTCCGAGGTGGCCGCGGCGTTCGAGCCCGAGCCCACGGCTGCAGCGCCTGCGGTGAGCGCGAAGCCGCCGCCGCCCCTGCCCGACGTGCGCGCGCCCTTTCGCGAGGCGTGTGACTCGTCACAGAAGGCGCTGGCGTCGAACGACCTCGAGAGCGCGAAGGCCGAGTCGGTGCGCGCGATGAAGGCGGCCACCAGCCTCGGCGTGCACGAGCGCATCAAGGCGGCAGAGCTGTCGTTCAAGGTAGCGCTGGCGTCGAACGCAGCGCCCGAGGCGCAGAAGGCCGCGCGCGACTGGCTCGTCACCTGTGGCGGTGAAGGCGTCGAGGTGTGCCGCACGCAGGCCCTCAACGCCCTCGTCTCGACGGCCCGGCTCGACCCTTCGGCGACGAAGGCGCTGCGCGACGAGGTCTCCGACGTGCAGAAGGCCGACGCCTGCTTCAAGGCCTCGGAGCGCGCGAAGAAGCCCGAGCGCTGCTTCGCCGACGCTGAGAAGACGGCCAAGCGCCGGCGTGACGAGCTGCTGCTCGCGCGGGCCACCTTCGTGCGCGCGTTGTCGGCGCCCGAGCCGAAGCAGGTGGCGCTCTTCAACACCGTCGACCAGCAGTGTGACTCAGCCGCGTGCGTGACGGTGCAGCGACGGGCGCTCGCGCAGCTGGTGGCGAGGGCGAAGGCCGAGAAGAGACTCGACGACGCGGCGCGCTTCGCCATCAGAGACGCGCAGGCCTTCGCCAGCACGTTGCCCGAAGCCGAGCGCGCCTGGGGCCGGCCTGCCGAGACCGACGTCGTCTGCGCGGCCTTCGACGGCGCGAACGGGCCGGGCGCCTGCCGCAAGCTCGAGAAGCAGCTCACCGGCCGGTGGTCGTTTCGCGACTTCTCGAAGGAGAAGCCGCGCGAAGGCCTGACGGGCGACCAGGTGCGCATGGTGAACGAGCACTACGCGCCGCTGCTGCAGGAGTGCCTCTCGGCCCAGGCCCGCCGCCTCAAACCGCCCGACGCCGTCCGCTACGAGGTGCGGTGGATGGTGTTCAACGACGGGCGAGTGGGCGAGGTGCACTTCAAGAACCAGAACCTCGACACCTCAGAGCTTGGGCAGTGTCTGCGCGCACAGTTCGAGACCTGGCGGTATCCCCGCTACGAGGGCGAGTGGCAGCACGTCGAGCAGGCCTTCACGGTGACGGCCGTCGAGCGGCGCACCGAGCGGTGAGCGAGCCACGAAGCCACGAAAGGCAAACCAGCGAAGGGTCGATGACGTAGACGGGGCCGATGCGTACCCGCCGCTGGCCCTTCGTCATTGCAGCCCTCGTCGTCGTCGCCGTGCCGGCGTACTGGTGGTTGCTGGTCGAGTCGGGGTCGCCCGAGGGCAGCTTCTCCATCGACCTCGCCGAGGTGCGGCGTCTCGCGAGCGTGATGCCGGGCGACAAGGCCACGGCGATTCACTTCGAGCCGGTCGGCCGTTTCGAGTTCCCGAAGACGGCCGTCGTCGCGGGCGATGGCTGGGCGACGGCGGACATGACGGTGTACGCGTACCAGCTCGTCTTCCCCTCCCAGCGCGTCATCGTCGACACCGCGATGGACGAGGCGACGGGCAAGAAAGGCGGCGCGGTGTGGTTCGACGCTGCGGCGTTCGCGCGCGTGCTGGCGGGGCTGTCGGAGGCCAGCGTCATCGTCGTCACGCACGAGCACTTCGACCACCTCGCAGGCCTCGCCATGCACCCCGACGTGAAGGCGCTCATGAAGCAGGCCGTGCTGACCGAGGCGCAGCTGGCCGAGCCGAAACGAATGGAGCCGCTCGTCTTCCCGCCCGAGGCGCTCGCCGGCTATCGGCCGCTCTCGACGCGCGCGCTCATGCCCATCGCGCCCGGCGTCGTGCTCATCAAGGCGCCTGGGCACACGCCGGGCAGCCAGCTCGTCTACGTGCAGCGCGCCGACGGCGCGGAGTACCTCTTCCTCGGCGACGTCGCCTGGCACCTGCGCAACGTCGAGCTCGTGCGGGAACGCGCGCGCCTGGTGACGCAGTTCTTCCTGAAGGAAGACCGGGCCAACGTGCTGCGCGAGCTGGCCGAGCTGAACCGGCTGTCGAAGGCCGAGCCGAAGCTGAACCTCGTTCCCGGGCACGACGCGCCGCACCTCGAGGCGCTCACCCAGCAGGGCCTGTTCGTGAAGGGCTTTCTTCCGCCCGCGCCGCCCGCTCGGGAAGCTGCGCCCACCGACGCCGGCACGCCGTAGCGCTCTCCCGCACCCTTCATGAAGCCGTCAGCCCCGCGGCTTCTTCAGCTCCTCGAGCCCCTTCGCGCGCGCCATCACCGGCACGTAGCCGAGCTCTTCTCTGGCGCGCGTGTCGTTCACCGTCACCTCGTGCGCCATGAGCGCGAACGTCTGCAGCGGCAGGGGCCCGGCGTTCTTCCCGCCCGACACGGTCTCGACGACGCTGCTCACCGACGTCAGGCCCTTCGCGAGCCAGCGCGGCACCACGCGGGTGGGCGCCTTCACCTGCTGCGTTTCGAGCAGCTCGGTGACGAAGTCGCGGAACGGCACCGGGTCGCCGTCAGACACGAAGTAGACGCGCCCGGCGCGACCCTTCTCGAGCGCCAGCACCAGCGCATGCACGAGGTTGTCGACGTGGGTCGTCGAGGTGAGAAACCGGCCGCCGTCGATCCACGCGAGCTGCCCCGACCTGGCGGCCTTGATGAACGCAGGCATGAGCGTCGTGTCGTCGCGGCCCCAGACCATTCGGGGGCGCACCACCATCACGTCGAGCCCGCCGCCATTGCCGTCGAGCGCGGCCTGCTCGGCGAGGGCCTTCGAGCGCGAGTAGCCGCCGGCGAACTTCGCGGGGAACTGCCTCGTCTCGTCGACCTGCACGAGCGGCCCTCCGTCGGCGAGCACGGCCTCGGTGCTGACGTGCACGGCGCGGCGCACGCCCTGCGCTCGCGCGAGCCCGAAGAGCAGCCGCGTGCCGTCGATGTTGATGCGCTCCTGCTCGGCGTTGCCCGACGTCTGCCCCGTGTCGGCCGCCGCGTGAACGAGCCACTCGCAGCCGGCGAGACCCGCCCCCAGGGCCTTCTCGTCGAGCAGGTCGCCGCGCACCGCCTGGGCGCCCAGCGCCTCCACCACCTTCACGCTGGCGTCGCTGCGCGCGAGCGCCAGCACCCGGTGCCCCCTCGCGATGAGCCCGCGAATCAGGTTCCTGCCGACATACCCGCTGCCACCGGTGACGAAGACGTTCATGACGAGCGCTCTCTATTCGCGGCGGCGAACGGCGCCGTGAAGAAGCGTGAACGACGTGCGCGATTGAGTGCGTTCGACTCGAAGCGCTTCGCCTTTCACACTTGAGGCGAGTTGTTCGCGCGGTGTACGAGTCGTCAGGTCCGGCGGCGTCAGTCGGGCACTCTCTCCATGGCATCGGCCGACGACGAGCGCGCGCGAGGCGCAAGGCAGGTTCGTTTCACGCGCGAGCGGCGTGGCGTGTCATCGGAGGCGATGACGGCGTGGGCACGACCCATCACGAGTGAAGAGGCGCGACGAAATGCAGAGCTGCTCGTGACATCGCGATGGCCAGCGACCGGCAGTCACGCGTATCCTCCGCGGCCTCCGCCTACCATGCCGCTGCGACTCGCCGAGCTTCAGGACCGGTTGCGTGCGTCTGTGCTGGGCTTTGCCATCGGTGACGCCCTGGGGTTTCCCCTGCGTGGGCTGCCACCGCCGGGGCTGACGCGGCTCTCGCACGTGGCCGACGACTTCGCGGCGCGCCCGCGTGGCCGGTTCGCCAAGGGGCAGTTCAGCGACGACACGCAGATGCTGCTGGCGACGGCCGAGGCCGTGGCGAACGAGAAGCGCATCGATGGCCGCAGTGTCGCCGCGCACCTGTCGTGGCTGTGGCAGGAGGGCGTGATTCTGCAGCCTCCGACGAGCGCGACCGACGCAGCCCAGGCGCTGCTCGCGGGCACGCCGTGGATGAGCTCTGGCGCGGCCATCGGCGTGCGCGACCCGTCGTGTCTGTCGCGCGCGCTGGTGCTCGGCTTCTGGAGCGAGTCGTCGCCTCCCCGCCTCGTGCACGACGCGCAGGTGCTCACGGTGGTGACGCACAAAGACCCGCTGTGCACCGCAGCGGCGGCGGCGTTCGCGCGCGCCGTGCAGCTCGGCCTGTCGGGTGAGACGCACGACACGGCGTCGTTCTGCACCGAGGTCTCGAAGGCGGCCGCCCCCGCGCATCAGGAGCTCGCCGAAGAGCTGTACTACCTGCCGCGCGCCCTCGCATGGGCGCCCGACCGCGCGCTGCCTGCGCTTCGTCGGGTGGGCGTCTCGTCGACCGAGTACGACCTGGAGGCCGGCCTGCCCGCGCACGTGACGCCGGTGCTGCTGACCGCGCTGTACTGCGTGCTCAAGGCCCCGGCCGATGTTCGTCAGGCGCTGACGCTCGCGCTCTCGAGTGGTGGCGAAGTCGACGTCGCCGCAGGGCTCGTGGGGGCCATCGTCGGTGCGCACGTCGGCACCGAGGGGCTCCCAGCGCGGCTGCGGCGGCAGGTGCTGTACGCCGACTCGCTCGTCGACGCGGCCGACCGGCTCTTCGACGCACGGCTGGCCAGGGAGCACGTCACCGTCACGCAGTCGGTCACCGTTCGCCGCTGAAGCTGGTCGACACGCAGTCACTCACCGTACGCCGCTGCCCCTCGAGCGCGGTGCTACAACCTTCGCGCCTGGCCGGAGTCGGAGGCGTTGCGTGAACAAGACATGGTGGCTGTTGCTCCCGGTGCTGTCGCTCGGGTGCGGGGTGAGTGCTCGCTTCGAGGAGCCCACGCGGCCCGTCGAGCGCAAGGCGAACCAGGCGTTCCCCGCTGGCGCGCCGGCCCAGACGACGCTGACGCCGCTGGGCACCGTGCAGTCGTGGTGGCCGCTCGAGCTCGCGGGTCCGGTCGAGGTCGAAGCCGGGCCTGAGGAGCGCTCCGTCGCGTTGCCCATCGCGCGCTCGGTGCAGGGCGTGCTGGCGGCCGTGACGAGCCCGACGCCGGTGGCGCTGCTCGTCGACGGCGCACGCGTCGAGGTGTCTCGGCGAACCGTCGTCTACCTGCCCGCGAAGGACGGCGCGGTGCTGGTGAAGGTGGCGCAGCAGACACCCGTGCGCCTGAGTCTGTCGCCGCTGCTGCGCCTCGACACCATGGGCGGCGGCTTCGTCGCCCAGAGCGAGCCTGCACGCCGGGTCGAGCTGACGGGCACCTCGGTGCGGCGCCTCGCGCCTCCGACCGCGACGACGGCCGACGACACGATGCTCGAGTTGGTGGCGGTCTCGGTGACGGGCAGCACGGCGGTGAGCCTCGGGCGCTGCGTCGGCACGCAGCTTTCGGCCGACGCGCTCCTCGTCGAAGCGGGCCGGGCGTCGACGGTGTGGCTGCCAGCAGGCCCGCTGTGCCTCGATGCCGCGGCGGCAGCGACCGTCACCCTCACGACGGTGGGCCGGGTTCGCCGCTTCGCCACCACCACACTTCGGGCCGTCACGCCCTCGACCGTCATCGACACGCGCGGCGGGGTGTCATGGGTCGGCGCTCCCGGCGCCGGGCAGGTGCTCGAAGCGCCGCTGCCGAAGCTCACGGGCGCGACACACCTGCTGGTGAGTGTTTCGGCGGGTAGCGCAACCGCGACCGTTCAGCCGTGTGGAGCGATGGCTCCACCCGCCGTCGAGTTCACGCCCGGCCTCTGGCTCGTCTCGGGCGAGCGCGTCTGCGTGCACACCAGCGGCAAGGAGCACCTCTCGCTCACCGTCATCGGCGCGGTGACACCACGTGACGAAACGCCGCCGCTGTGCAGCAGCGAGCGGCCCGCGTTCGAGTGCAGCGCCGCGCGCACCGACGTGCTCGGCCAGCTGCGCTGCGTGCCCGGCGTCGTCACGGCCGAGCCGCACTTCGGCATGAACCGCCGCCCGGGCGTCGACCAGTTCGACGTCTGGTTCGAGCAGCCGGCCGACCACACCCGCCCCGAACGCGGCGCCTTCCGCCAGCACCTCATCATCAGCGTGCGCAGCCTCGAGACGCCGATGGTGCTGCACACGCCCGGCTACGCCATCGCCGACTACTCGTCCGACGTGTCGCGGGTGTTCCCCACGAACGAGATCGAGGTCGAGCACCGCTTCTTCGGCACCTCGGTGCCCGACCCGATGGACTTCGACACGCTCACCATCATGCAGTCGGCCGCCGATTCGCACCGCATCGTCGAGGCCTTCTCGCCGCTCTTCTCGGGGCCGTGGGTGAGCACCGGGCACTCGAAGGGCGGCATG
The DNA here is from genome assembly GCA_016793585.1 of Archangium sp. The sequence continues at coordinate 11,202 of JAEUJR010000377.1, read as the reverse complement.
ACGGCCCTCTTCCACCGGCGCTTCTTCCCCTGCGACGTCGAAGGCACCGCGCCGTACGTGACGCCGATTTCGCTCGGGCGGTCGGACGAGCGTTATGGGCCGCACCTCACGCGCATCGGCGGAGCGCGGTGGGCGTCGTGCCGCGAGGCCTACTTCTCGGTCGACCGCGCGGTGATTCAAGACGTGGCGACGCGCGCCGGCACGCTGCCAGGCACGTACTCGCGCATCGGCAGCGCCGAGAATGCGCTCTGGGCCACCACGGGCGCCGGCTATTGGGGCACCTTTCAGTACGGGCTGATGGAGGACCCGCAGTACGGCTGCGGCGTCGTCGAAGCGTCGGTGGCAACGGACCTGCCGCGGTGGGTGGGTCGGCAGGTGCGCTCGGCGCAGCGGTACGCCGACCAGTACGACCCTCAAGTGATGGGCGATGACCTGATGTACCCGTTTCAGACGCTCAACGAGCTCGGCGCGCCGGGCACCACGCGTGCGCACCTCGCGTCGTTCGGGCCGGCGCCGACGCTGAAGCCCGACGCGGAGTTCAACATCTCGCTCTCGCAGCAGCCGCTGTTCGAGCCGCGCGCGATGCCCGACGTGCTGGCGTGGCTCTCGCGGTACGGCGCGCGCTTTCAGTTCCTCTACGGCGGGTGGGACCCGTGGACTGGCGGCGCCGTCGACAGTCCGGGCGTGAGCGACGCGGCGAAGTTCATCGTGCCCGAAGGGTCGCACGGCATCAGCGCGCGCGACCTCGAGCTTCCAGACCGGCTCGAGGCCATCGGCCGGCTGCAGCGGTGGCTCGGGGTGGCGCCGCTCATTCCGGCCGGCAACTTCGCGCCCGAGCAGGTGCGCTCCTACGCCGACGTCATGCAGGAGCACCCGCTCTGAGGCGTCACGCCTTCTCGAAGCGCCGCGCGTAGAGCCGGTACATCACCGGCAACAGCACCAGCGTCAGCGCGCAGGCCGACAAGGTGCCGAAGACGATGACGACGGCGAGCGGGCGCTGCGTCTCGCTGCCCATCGCGCGGCTCACGGCGGCGGGCACCAGGCCGAGGGCGGCGAGCGCGGCCGTCATCAACACCGGGCGCAGGCGCTCCTTCGCGCCTTCGACGATGGCGTGCTCGAGGCCCATGCCGTGCTGCCGCTTCTCGGCGATGGCCGACATCACCAGCACGCCGTTGAGTGAGGCCTGCCCGATGAGCGCGATGAAGCCGACCGCCGCGGCGACCGAGAGCGGCATGTCGGCGAGCCACAGGCCGAACACGCCACCCGTCAACGCGAAGGGCACGTTGAGCAGCGTCAGCACCGCGCGCGGGAACGAGTCGAACGCCTTGAAGAGCAGCAGCAACGTCAGCAGCAGCGCGACGGGCACCACCTGCTGGAGCCGCTTCATCGCGCGCTCCTTGTTCTCGAACTCGCCGCCCCACTCCATCGACTGGCCGGGGCCCAGCGGCGCTTCGGCGTCGACCTTCGCGCGGGCCTCGTCGACGAAGCCGCCGAGGTCGCGGTCTCGCACGTTCATGCGAATGCCGATGTAGCGGCGGCCATTCTCACGGTTGATGCTCGCGCGGCCCTGGCCGGTCGAGACGTGGGCCAGCACTTCGAGCGGCACCGTCACGCCGCCTTCCACGGGCACGCGCAGCTTCTTCAGCTTCTCGAGGTCGTCGCGCTCGCTCTTGGGCAGCCGCAGCACCACGTCGAAGCGGCGCTCGCCTTCCCAGAACTCGTCGACGGGCCGGCCACCGACGGCCGTCTGGAACACGTCCTGAAAAGCGCCGAGCGTCATGCCGTAGCGCGCGAGGGCGCGACGGTCTGGCTCCACGCGCAGCTGAGGTACCTCACCGCTCTTCACGAGCGCGAGATCGGCGATGCCACGAACGCCCGACAGCACCTGCTTGACCTTCTCGGCCTGGGCCTGCAGCGCGACCAGGTCGTCTCCGAAGAGCTTCACGGCCACCTGGCCCTGCTGGCCCGAGATGCTCTCGTTGACGTTGTCGCGAATGGGTTGACTGAAGTTCACCTCGACGCCCGGCAGCTCGGCGACGGCGTCTTCGAGCCCGCTGACGACCGACCCGAGCGTACGCATGGCTTTCGGCCACTGGGAGGCGGGCTTGAGCTTCACGAAGATCTCGAGGTTGTTCGACAGCTTCGGGTCGGTTCCATCTTCGGGACGGCCCAGCTGGGTCAGCACGCGCTCGACGGCGGGAAACGCCTCGACCTTCTCGACCAGCCGCGGCACCAGCGTTCGCCCCTCCGAGAGCGAGATGTTCGAGGGCAGCGTGAACGTCATGTAGAGCGCGCCTTCGTTGAGCTCAGGCAGGAACTCCGAGCCGAGCCGGCCGCCAAGCACCATCGTTCCACCGAGCAGGACCGAGGCCGTGACGAGCACCGCGATGGGCCGGTTGAGCGCGAACCGCAGCGTCGGCCCGTACAGCTTCTGCGCGAAGACGAGCACCGGCGAGTCACGATGGTGCACGGGCTTCGGGTACAGGTACGAGGCCAGCACCGGCACCAGCGTCACCGAGAAGAGCAGCGCGCCGACGAGCGCCGCCGCGACGGTGTTGGCCATGGGCGAGAAGATGCGGCCCTCGACGCGCTGGAGCAGGAAGATGGGCAGGTACGCCGCGATGATGATGAGCAGCGCGAACACGGTCGGCCGCACCACCTGCACCGAAGATTTGCGAATGCGGTCCTGAATGTTGCCCGGGTTGTGGTCCTTCACGGCGAGCGCCACCAGAATCGCCTCGATGATGACGACGCCGCCGTCGACGATGACGCCGAAGTCGACCGCGCCCATCGAGAGCAGGTTCGCCGACATGCCGCGCTGCTTCAGGTAGATGAAGGCCGTCGCCAGCGAGAGCGGAATGAGCGTGGTGACGATGAGCGACGCGCGCAGGTCGAGCAGGAAGATGAAGAGCACCAGGGTGACGAGCACGGCGCCCTCGATGAGGTTGTGGCCGACCGTCTCGAGGGTGGCGTCGACGAGCTCTTTGCGGTCGTAGAAGGCCGTCACCTGAGCGCCGTCGTCGGCCAGGCGCAGGTTGATGAGCGCCACCTGGTCCTTGATTCGGTCGAGCAGCACCGAAGGGTTCTCGCCACGCCGCATGAGCACGATGCCCTCGACGGCGTCGAGGTTCTTGCCTTCGCTCACCACACCCTGCCGCGGCGCCCATGCGTCACTGACCGAGGCGACGTCGCCCACCGTCACCGGCGTGCCGTCGCGCTCCGTGACGCCCACCTTGCGAATGTCGTCGAGCGACTTGAAGAGCCCCTCGCTGCGCAGCACGAACTGCTCGCTGCCACGCTCGAGCACGCCGCCCGACGCGTTCTGCGAGCCCCGCTTCACCGCCTCTTCGAGGTCTTCGATGGTGAGCCCATACGAGGCGAGCTGCTGCGGCGACGGCTGCACCTGCACGACGCGTTGCAGGCCGCCGTAGCTGACGACGTCGGCGACGCCGTTGACCCGGAGGAACATGGGCCGCACCACCCAGTCTTGCAGCGTGCGCAGCAGCATCGGGTCACCGCGAGCGCCGGTGATGGTGTACCGGTACACCTCGCCGATGGGCGTCGCGTAGGGGCCGAGGTCGGGCGTCACACCTTCGGGCAGCTCGGCGCCACGCAGCCGCTCGAGCACCTGCTGTCGTGCCCACAGGCCGTCGACGCCGTCACCGAAGGTGAGCGTCACCTGCGAGAGCCCGAACATCGACAGGTTTCGCAGGCGCGTCATGCCGGGCACGCCGTTGAGCGCGCGCTCGAGCGGCAGGCCGATTTGCCGCTCCACCTCTTCGGCCGGTTGCCCATCGAAGAGGGTGATGACGGTGACCTGCGTGTCGGTCGGGTCGGGGAAGGCCTCGATGGTGAGGTCCTTGAACGAGACGTACCCGAGCACGGCCACGACGGCCGAGGCGAACACCACGGCAGCGCGGTTCTTCAGACTGAAGCCGACGATTCGCTCGAACACGGCGTCACCGCTCCCGTGACAGCTCGACCTGGTTGAGCAGCAACAACGCCCCGCGCGAGACGAACTTCGCGCCCGGCTCGAGGCCTCGGCGCACCTCGGTTCTTCCGCCGTTGCGGCGGCCGACGACGACGGGCAGCGGCTCGAGGCGGCCACCATCACGAGCGACGAAGAGAATGCTCTGCTTGCCCTGGGTGACGATGGCCGCGTCGGGCACCGTCACCACCCGCAGCGTCGAGTCGGGCTCGGCGATGACTTCGACGAAGGCGTTGGGGCGCAGCACGCGGTCGGCGTTCTTCGCGCGCACGCGCACTTCGACGGTGCGGCGCCGTGGGTCGACGACCTCGCTGATGTACTCGATGGTGCCTTCACGTTTGAGCGTGCCGCCCTGCAGCAGCACGCTCACCTGCTCGCCCACCGACAGCTCGACGACGTCACCTTCGGGCAGGTCGGCGATGACGAGCACCTCTTCGAGGTCAGAGAGGCGCATGAGGGGCTTGTCGCGATCGGGCGTCACCTCCTGGCCGGTGTAGACGTCGAGCTCGACGACGGTGCCCGAGCGCGGCGCGCGCACCCAGAAGAGGTTGTCGCCAGCCGACTGGACCTGCAGGCTTCGCTGCTTGGCTTCGGCTGCCTTGAGCGTGAGCTCGGCCTCGTGCAGCTCGGCCTCGGCGGCCAGCATGTCTTTCTGAGCCGACGCCTTGAGCTCGAAGAGTTCTCTCGCGCGCTCGAGCAGGCGCTGCCGCACGGCGACCTGCGCCCGGGCGCCTTCGGTCTCGCGATCGAGATCGGCCCAGGCGGCGCTGCGCACCGAGAAGAGCCGGTCACCCTGCTTCACGCGGGCGCCGAGGCGAACCTCGACCGACTCCACACGGCCGGCGAGCGGCGCGCCCACGCTCGAGGTGCGCTTCTCGTCGAGGTCGACGCGACCGGGCACGGGCAGGGCCGCGAGCGGCGTCTGTTGCTCCGCCGTCGAGAGTTCGATGTAGCGCCACTGCGGCGCGTCGGCCGTCAGCGTCACCGACTTGCCGTCCGACGAGATCGTGCTGGCCTCGACCGGCTTCACGGGCTCGGTGCAGGCCAACAGCATCGACACCAACAGCAACAGCTCACTCGTTCGCATCGGAGAGTTCCTCGGGAAGCTCGATGGGCGCGCCGGTGAGGCGGGCCTTCTCGAGGCGCAGGCCATAGGCCGTGCGGTCAAGCTCGGTGGCCAGCAGCCGCAGCTCGGCGTACGAGCGCCGGGCGAGCAGCAGCTCTTGAATCGGCGCCGCGCCGCGGGTGACGGCGGCGTTCAGGCGTTCCACGACAGAAGCGCCGAGCGGCAGCGCCTGCGTGTGAATGCGGCGGTGTCTCGCTTCGAGGTGTGACTCCTCTTCGTCGAGGCGCTGCAGCAGCACGGGCGCGGTCGCCAGCAGGCGCTCCTTCGCGGTCTCGGCGGCGCGCTGGGCTTCGGTCGCGGCGCGCGCGTCGGCCTGGCCGTGGTCGAAGAAGGGCATCGGCACCGAGACGCCGACGAAGAGGCTGTTCTGCTGGTTGCCCGAGATGACGAAGCGGTCGTGCACGTAGCCGGCGCGAACCGTGAGGTCGGGCACGGCGCGGTTGTGGGCGAGCTCGAGCGCGGCCTCGGCTGCACGCGCAGACGCTTCGAGGGAGCGCACGTCGGGGCGGCGCTTGAGCTCGGGGCCGGTGGCGACGTCTGACTCGAGCCACGCGGCTGCCTTCGATGCGTCGGCGAACGGCAGGCACTGAACGCCGGCGAGCGAGGTGCAGCTTCGCAGCGCAGACTGCACGCTCTCGATGGCGTCACCAAGCAGCGCACGGGTGGCTTCCTGCTCGAGCTGCGCGCGGTCGGCGTCGAGCGACGAGGAGTCTCCTTTGTCGGCCCGCGCGCGCTGCAGCTGGGCGAGCCCTTCGGCGTCCGAGGCGAGCTCCTGCAACGTCGCGACACGCACCTCGGCGACCGCCACGTCGGCGATGGCCGACTGGAGCGCCAGCACCCGTTGGCGAAGCTGCTCGACGGCGTCGAGGCTCACCGCGCGCGCGGTCTCGCTGGTGCTGCGCTGCCGGGGGCTGCGCTTGCCCAGCTCGAGCAGCACCGAGACGCCCGCCGAGACGTTGGGCACGTTGAGCAGCGGGTCTTTCAGATCGGGAGGATTGAGGGGCCCGACGGGAATCGTGCCGACAGCGAGATCAGCCGAGGGGTTCGGGAGCAGCTTCGCGCGATCGGCGTCGGAGCGCGCCGCGACCACCCGCGCCCTGAGCTCCTGGAGATCCGGAGCAAAATGCCACACCCCGGGTGAAAGTGACGCACCGGGCGTGAGGGTGGAGAGATCGAGTGGAGACGGTGTACTGGCGAGGACGAAGGCAGCAGTGAGCCACACCATGGCGACGGCGCGCAGTGCGACCGCCGTGCCAGCTCGGGGCAGCATGGGGCAGAGGTTCGGGGTGACGCGAGGCCCGCGAGCGGGTCTGGCAGTTCGCGTCGACGCTTCTCAGCAGGTGGCGCGATGCGCGCGTGGCATCACTGCAGCGCGATGGTGACGAGGGTGATCGACGTCACGAGCATCGCCGCGCCGCCCGCGACGCCAAGCACGCCACGCTGAGCTCCCGGCGGCGCCGAGACGAGGGCCGACATGATGGCGCCCCCGACGAGCCCCACGCTGGCCGCGATGACGCCAACGACGCCGATGGCAATCGCGCGGCCCACGTCGCCGATCACCTCTTCGACGACGCCCGAGACCGTGCTGGCCTGGGGCTCTCGCGGCATGACCGCGGCCGCTATCACCATCGCCACGCCACCGACGAGCATCGCGGTACCCAGCGTGCCCGCCGTGATGGCGCTGATTCGCCCGAAGGTTCCATCTCGGTCGAACCACGAGCCCAGGCCTGCGCCGATGCCGACGACCGAGGCGCCGATGCCGAAGCCCAGCGCGGTTCGTTGATCGGCATTGAGGAACTCCGGCTCCACCGGCGGGGCAGGCGCCAGCACGGGAGCAGGCTCGGCCGCTGGCTGCATCGCAGGCGCTGGCCCGGGAGCGGGCTGGGAGACGAGCACTGCAACGAGGCAGGTGGCGATCATCGGTGGCTCACTTCGCGTCGAGCGCGAGCCCGTCGATGACGGCGATGGGCCCATCACACGTCGCTTCGTGACAGCTGCGGCAGGCACCGACGACGTTCGCGTACGCGGTCTTCATGTCCGCCGGCTTCGCGTCGAGCGCCTTCACCTGAGCCAGATAGTTCTGCGCCATCGAATCGAATGCCTCGTTGCGGTCGCTCGGAGCCGTCGGCCACGTGCACCGAATTCGCTTGTGCTTCGCGAACAGCGTTGGCACCGGCTGCCCGGCGAGCACCTTCGCCTTCGCGTCGCGCACGTCGTCCACCATCATGCGCATGTGCGTCGCGAGCTCGCTGGCGCCGTTGGGGTTGCGCTCCGAGGCGATGAGGTGGCCGGGGCTGCCGGGAACGCCGGGCACCAGCTTCGTCTCGAACGTACAGTCGTCGACCGGAGCGGGCGGCGGAGGCTGCGCGACGGGCGCCACTTCCTTCTTCGGGCACGCACAGAGCGTCAGGGCCAGCACCAGCGAGAACGAACGCATGCCGCCCTCGTAGCGGAAGTCGCGGCGTGTTTCCCCTTCGAGGTGAACGGGTGGGATGGGCCCATGCAAGCTCACCAGGGCGTGCCGTCTTTGTGCGTGAAGCGCCACGCGCCGTCGACGAACGTCGCGGCGAGATCGTCGTTCGGGTATTCGACCGTGTCACCCGCCGAGCGGTCTCCAACCTCGAGGTAGACGACCTTCGCAGCAGAGCGGTTCACCACCTGATGCGCGCCGGTCTCGGGCGTGAAGCCGACACACATGCCCGCCGAGAGCACGTGTTCTCCCGAGCCCGTCACCAGCGTCGGCGTGCCTTCGAGCACATAGAGAAACTCCTGCTGGCTCGAGTGCGCATGGAGCAACGCCGACTGTGCACCAGGCGCGAGCGTCGTCAGGTTCACTCCGAAGTGCGTGAGCCCGAACAACTCGCCGAGCACCCGCTTCTCACGGCCCTCCATGCGCGCGGCAAACATGGGTGGGTAGACGGACTTCTTCACACGCGGAGCAACGTCGCTCGCGACGACGGCAATGGGTCTCGTGGTCATGAAACGAGTGTGCATCGGGCGTCGATGCATCGCCGCTCAATGAGGTGCACGAACCGCTCACCCGTTTTGGGCCAAACTCCCCGCACCATGCGCAGCGACGTCGTGTTGGCAGCTGATGGAACGCCCATCTCGATTCACCTCCACTCGGAGTCGGCAGGCCCGACAGTGCTGCTCACCAACGGCATCGGCACCACCGCGAACTTCTGGCGCTTCCTCATCGCCGACCTGAAGACCGACCACACCGTCATTCACTGGGACTACCGCGGGCACGGGCAGACGCCGGTCGCGGCCTCGGGCGACTATCGACTCACCACGCTCGCCGATGACCTCGCGCGGGTGACGCACCGGGTGATGAAGCGCGGAGGCCAGCCACCCGTGCACGTCGCGTTCTCGATGGGCGTCGCGGTGTTGCTCGAGCTGTACCGAAACCGGCCTGAGCTCGTTCGGGCGATGGCGCTGATTGCGGGGGCTCCCGACGCGCCGGGCACGGGCACCGGGCTCTTTCGCGCTCCCGGAAGTCTCGCGGCGCTTCGTGCAGCGGTCGCGCTCAGCACGCCCGTCGTGCCGCTCGCGGCGCCATTCGTGAAGCTGTTCCTGCGCTCGAGCCTTCCGTACCCGCTCGCGCGAATGGCAGGTGTGCTTCAGCCGGGGGCTTCACGGCACGACATCGACGAGTTCCTGGCCGGCGTGGCCGCGATGGATCCACTCGCGTACTGGAAGACGCTGCGCGGGTTGCTGGGCGCGAAGGGCTCGGACGTCTTGCCGAGCGTGTCGGTGCCCACGCTCATCGTGGCTGCCGCGCAAGACCTGCTCATGCCAGTCGCGCAGCTCGAGGCGATGCGACGCGGGTTGCCGAACGCGAAGTTCGTGTCGATCGATCAAGCAGGCCACGCCGGGCTCGTCGAGAAGGGCCCCGAGATGGCGGCGGCCGTGCGCGAGCTGCTCGGCTCCGTGCGTTGAGCGTGCGGCGCGAGGGTCAGGCGCCCGCGTTCAGCTGCTTCGCCGCGCGCGTGACCGCTTCTCGCCACGCACCGATGATCTGCCGGCAGATGTCGTCGACGCCGACGCCCTTCGTCACCTGCGCGAACACGGTCGGCCCATCACCACGCATCTTCTTCGCGTCGCGCGCCATCACCTCGAGGTTCGCACCCACGAGCGGCGCGAGGTCGGTCTTGTTGATGACGAGCAGGTCTGACTGGGTGATGCCGGGGCCGCCTTTGCGCGGCACCTTGTCTCCGCCCGCCACGTCGATGACGTAGACGGTGTAGTCGACGAGCTCGCGGCTGTACTGCGCGGCCAGGTTGTCGCCGCCCGACTCGACGAGCAGCAGCTCGGGCTTCACCGCTCGCATCAGGTCTTCGAGCGCGAGCAGGTTCGGCGTGATGTCTTCGCGAATCGCCGCGTGCGGGCAGCCACCGGTCTCGACCGCGCGAATGCGCTCGTTCGGCAGCGCCTGGTTGCGCATGAGGAACTCGGCGTCCTCCTTCGTGAAGATGTCATTGGTGACGGCGCCGAGCGACACGTCGTCTCGCAGCGCCCGACACAGCGCGAGCATGAGCGCCGTCTTCCCGCTCCCGACTGGCCCGCCGATGCCGACCGTGAACGCGCGCTTCGTGTAGTCGCGGTTCAGCGGAGCGTCGCGCTCGTGGAAGAGCCCCGGGTGCAGCCAGTGCTCGTGGGTGTGACCGTGTTCACCATCGTGCGAGTGCGGGCCGAGTCCGTCGTGGTCGTGGCTCATGGAAACTCCTCTCAAGATTGAAACAGGCGCGAGTACAGCCGGTCGTGCGCCGACTGCGTGACGTCGAGCAGCGGCGCGGTGCTCGTCGCGTCGCTCGCGGTGAAGTCCTTCGTCTCGTTCAACGCCTCGTCCATCACCGGGTGCAGCTCGAGCAACAGGCGCTGCGCGCGAAGTGGCCCCGCGCCACCGAGCCGAACGACCGCCGACGTCGCCGCGCGCGTCACGCCAAAGAGAAACAGCCGCCGCGCATCGGCCAGCGTGAAGTGCTCGACCTTCAGCGTGTGGCCTGTCGCCACCGCGACGTGACCGAACGGCAACGCGCCACGCAGCGCCTCGTTCGCGAACGTCGCTTCGGCCGCGAGCAGAAACGCCTGCCCCTGCGCCCGGCTCGCGCGATTCGCGACCTGGCTCGAGAGAAAGACGTCGCACGCCGCGTCGGCTTCGACCGCCGAGCGCCCGAACGCGTCGTTCAGAAACGGCAGCGCGCTCGACGCCGTACTCCACACGAGCTCACGCAGCCGCAGCACCAGCGCGTCTTCACCCTTGAGCAGCCCCAGCTGCCGCAGTGCCTCGAAGCCCGCCGAGTGCGCGAACGAGCCCGAAGGGAACGCGGAGTCAGCGAGCTGGAGCAGGCGCGAGTCCATTCGTCAGAACAGGAAGTACTTCTGCGCGAGCGGCAGCACGTCGGCGGGCGCGCAGGTGAGCAGCACGCCGTCAGCCCGCACCTCGTACGTCTCGGGGTCGACCTGCAGCTTCGGCAGCGCGTCGTTCAGCTTCATGTCCTTCTTCCCCAGCCCACGGCAGCCGCGCACCGCGACGACCGGCTTCTGCAAGCCATAGCGAGCGCCCACCCTGCCCTGCTCGGCCACCTGCGAGACGAACGCCAGGCTCGTCTTCGCGCCAGCGTTGCCGAAGCCGCCGAACATCGGCCGCATCAACACCGGCTCGGGCGTCGGAATCGAGGCGTTGGCGTCACCCATCTGCGCCCACGCGATGAAGCCACCCTTGACGACGAGCTCGGGCTTCACACCGAAGAACGCCGGCCGCCACAGAACGAGGTCGGCGAGCTTTCCGACTTCGACCGAGCCCACGTGCTGCGAGATGCCGTGCGCGATGGCCGGGTTGATCGTGTACTTCGCGACGTAGCGGCGAATGCGCAGATTGTCGTCGTGCACGTCGCCAGCGAGCCGGCCACGCTGCACCTTCATCTTGTGCGCGGTCTGCCAGGTGCGCGTGATGACCTCTCCGACGCGGCCCATCGCCTGACTGTCGGACGAGAGCATCGAGATGGCGCCGAGGTCGTGGAGGATGTCTTCGGCCGCGATGGTCTCTCCCCGAATGCGGCTCTCGGCGAACGCCACGTCTTCGGGC
>JAEUJR010000310.1 GCA_016793585.1 Archangium sp. | reverse complement strand
GTCGTGCACGGCGATGGTGACGGGCGTGTGACCCAGCGCGGAGAGGGCATCGCAGATGTGCGTGACGACCGGATCCATCGGGTCGGTGGCCGGCTGGTAGTGCAGCACGGCCACTTTCATCGGAGGGACATTGGCCATTCGTGGCCGAGTCTACTCCGCACGCTCAATCGGTCTCGAAGAAACGATCGGTGTAGAGGTAGTTCATCGCGAGCGCCGTCACGAGCGAGGTGAGCCGCGTCGTGTACACGTGCGCCATGTCGCGCTTCACCGTGAGGTTGAGCTTGTTGGTGCGATCACTGAGGTGCTCGAGCACCGAGACGATCGCCGCGCGCCCGACGCCCGAGTACTGCGTGACGGCCGAGATGAGCCCCTGACGCTCGGCGCGAATGAGCGTGTCGGCGCGAACGTCGGCAGCGCCCGCGGCTTCGAAGAGGTTCATCAGATCCTGGTCGAGCTGATCGCCGATCTGCAGATCGATCTTCTCGGCGAGCTGACGCTGTCGGTAGTGATCGAGCACCGTCTCTTCCATCTCGCCGACGTCGACGTCGCGTTCGTCGAGCGTGACCGGCGCCGGCGTGCGGCCGAGCTTGCCGATGACGCTCTCCATGTACTGCAGCTTCTTGATCGCGCCCCACGCCTTGTAGCGCTCGGCCCAGCGGGAGTCGGGCGTGAGCCACACCGCGAACGTCTCAGCGAAGTCTTCGTCGGGGTGCTTCTGCGCGTACCAGCCCGAGATGTGAATGACGTACTTTCGCGAGAACGGGCGCGGCTTGTAGGTCTCGAGGTACGGCTTGCCGAAGTCGCCGAACAGCTTTCGCCACTCTTCGGTCTCGTAGAGCTTGTAGGCGTAGTTGAACGCGTGCCCGGCCTCGTGGCGCAGGTACATCATGATCTCGCGCTCATCTTCAGCGCCGCTGCCGAGGCGATCTTCGATCTGCGTCAGCTGCGGGTCGGCCAGGTAGAACGGAATGCCGATGACCGGCACGCCCGACGGGCAGCCCCACTGATCCGAGAGGTAGCACTGCGGCCGCAGCGAGATGCCCTTGGCCTCGAGCTCGTCATAGAGCTGGCCGATGAAGCGCTCGAGCCGCGTGCCCTTGAGGTGAAGCTGCAGATCCTTGATGCGCGCTTGCTGAATCGCAGCGCTCGCGTCGGGCAGATCAGCGCCGAAGTGCCCTTCGGGGGCCTTCTCTTTGAACGCAACCTGGGTGGCCAACGCGGTAGTCATGGAGTGGTCTCGACGGCTGCGGGCACCATACCCGACGAGACCAACGCGCAAACCACCCCACACGTTCCAACTCAATTGCGCAATCAATTCAAACGCTTAGATGGCAAGGGTCAATGACGACCCCGGGCCCTCCCTCACTCGAAGGCGCTGATGTCGTCCGTCGGCGGCTTCTGTGGGTTCTTGACTTGGGGTGGGGGCCTGACCGGGGTGCTGGCCTTCTTGACGGCTTCGAGCGCGAACTCGAACTCCTGGTCGGACTCGGGCTTGAGCGCCTTCTCGAGATCGCGATGGCCCGCGAGTTTGAAGACGAGCGTGCGTTTGGAGGCGCGGCTCCACTCCAGTGACAGCGGCGTGGTGCCGAGCGTCACGCCGTCTTCGAGCACTTCGGCGCCTGGCGGCAGCGTCTTGAGCGCGACCCGCACCACGGCGGGCTCGGCGGGTGGCGGTGGCACGACAGGCGGCGTCGGTTTGGGCGGTGTGACGACTGGGCGATCGACGACGGGCGGCTCGGCCCCGCGTTGGCTCTTCACCACCAGGGCTCCGATGATCACCGCAACCAGCGCCACAGCGATGAGCGCGATCGCCGCGACGGGGGGGCCGCGCGTCTCGGGTGCGGGCGCGGGCGCGGGCTCGACCTTCGAGGCGCCCGACTTCGACTTGCTGTTCACCGACGAGACAGCCTTCACCGCGGCGCGCGACCCGGTGCGCGAGCTGCCGCGCCGTGACGCGCTCGACGAGCCCGAGCCCGATTCTTTTCCAGACTCGGCGACGTGTTGTGGCACGGCGTCGAGCACCGAGTCGGGCGTTCCCGAGAGCGCCGCGTGCAGCGACTCGATGAACTCCTCGGCCGACTGGTAGCGGGCGTCGCTCTCGGCCTCGAGGCCCTTCTGGCAGAACCGATCGATGGCGTCGGGCACCGGAGCGCCCTTGCGATACGTCGCGATGGGCGGCGGCTTCTGCGTGAGCGAGGCCTGCAGCGCCTTTCGCACGGTGTTGGCGCCGAAGGGGGAGTGCCCGGTGAGGCAGTAATAGAAGACGCCGGTGAGCGAATAGAGGTCGGAGCGGTGGTCGACCTTCTCGCCGCCGGCCTGCTCGGGCGGCATGTACTGCGGCGTGCCGAGCACCTGGCCGGTCGAGGTGAGCTGCTCCTCTTCCTCCTGCTCCATCGCCTTCACGAGGCCGAAGTCGAGCACCTTC
>JAEUJR010000304.1 GCA_016793585.1 Archangium sp. | reverse complement strand
CAGGGCGCGTACTTCAAGGATGTGAGTGGTTGGGAAGGCGCAGATTGGTACACGGGTGATGGGTCGAAACCCGACGCCGGGCCGCTCACGTTTGGAAAACCCTCGTGGTGGAAGAACTGGGCCGACGAGCACAAGGCGACGCGTGAGGGCGTCATTCTGATGGACATGTCGTTCATGGCGAAGTTCCGCGTGCAGGGCCGCGACGCCGGCAAGGTGCTGAACCACCTCTCGGCGAACAACGTCGACGGGCAGGCCGGGCGGGTGACGTACACGCAGTGGCTCAACCGCTTCGGCACGCTCGAGGCCGACCTGACGGTGACGAAGTGGGACGACGAGGAGTTCATGGTCGTCGCCTCCGACACCGCGCACCGGCACACCGAGGCGTGGATTCGGCGCAACACGCCCGAGGGCGCGCACTGCTTCGTGACGGACGTGACCTCGGGCTACGGGCAAATCAACGTGCAGGGCCCGAAGTCGCGCGAGCTGCTCCAGGCCGTGACGACGGCCGACCTCTCGCACGCGGCCTTCCCCTTTCGCAGCGCGAAGGAGATCGACATCGGCTTCGCGCGCGCGTTGTGCCTGCGCATCACCTACCTCGGAGAGCTCGGCTACGAGCTGTACGTTCCCGCGGAGCAGGCGGTGCACGTGTACGAGCGCCTCACCGAAGCCGGCAAGTCACTGGGCCTCAAACACGCGGGCCTCAAGGCGCTCGCGAGCCTGCGCATGGAGAAGGGCTATCGCGACTACGGCCACGACATCGACAACACCGACTCGGTGCTCGAGGTGGGCCTCGGCTTCGCGGTCGACCTGAAGAAGCCGAACGGGTTCATCGGGCGCGAGCACGTGGTGAAGCAGAAAGAGGCCGGGCCGCTCAAGCGTGGACTCGTGCAGGTGCTCCTCAAAGACCCCGAGCAGTTCCTGTTCCACGGCGAGGTCGTCTGGCGCAATGGCAAGGCTGTGGGCACGGTGCGGTCGGCGTCGTACGGCCACACGCTCGGCGGAGCCGTCGGCCTGGCCATGATTGAAGCCGGTGAACCGTTGACGCCCGAGTACCTCGACAAGGCGACGTGGGAGGTCGAGGTCGCCGAGAAGCGCGTGCCCGCGCAGGTGTCGATGAAGCCGCTCTACGACCCCGAGAGCAAACGCATTCGCATGTGATTCAGCGGGCGCTCACTTCTTCTTCGTCGGCTTCTTCTTCTTCTTCCCCGCGCTGTTGAACGCGACGGCCTGCTTCACCAGCGTCTTGAAGGCCGTCGCATTCACCACCTCGCCTTGCTTGAGGTCGATGGCGCGACGGGTGTTGCCCTCGAGGCTCGAGTTGAAGAGCTTCTTCGGGTCGCTCAACGACGCGCCCTTCGCGAACGTCAGCTTCACCGCCGCTTTGTAGACCTCGCCCGTGCAGATGATGCCGTCGTGCGACCAGACGGGAACACCACCCCACTTCACCTCTTCGACGACGCCAGGGGCCGCGTCGTGAATGAGCTGACGCATGCGCGCGAGCGCTTCGCCTCTCCAGTCACCCAGCTCGGCCACCTTCTCGGAGATGAACTGCGACGCGGTTGGCTTGCTCGGCGTTGTCATGCGCGCGTTGTACTCACTCCGCGAGGCGCACGTACATGCGCCAGGGGCCCGAGCCGCACCGCTCTTGCCACGCGACGACCATGCGCGCCTCGAGCGAGAACAGCTCTGGCCTGTCGGCCCAGCAGCTCGGGTCGTTGTTCAGCATCGTCGACGGCATGCCGTTGCGCAGCGGCCCGGGGATGAGGCGGTTGTCGTCGTACCGAAGCTCGAGCACGCCGTTGACCGACGTCGCCACCATGTTCGCCGTGCCGTAGTTGCCCACCACGTCGTAGCTCTGCACGTTCGTGAGCACGGTGTAGGGGCCGGCGCCGCAACCGACGAAGCAGTAGTTCTCGACCAGGCCCGTGCTGCGCAGCGTGTACGGCCTTCCGTACTGGCTGGGAAAGATGTCGAACACCGAGCGCGCCTCGAGAATCGTCGGCCCCGGCATGGTGGTGTTGCCCCAGCTGGTCGACCCGACTGGCTGATGGAACATGCGCAGGCCGCCTGTCTTGCTCATGCGCGCCGAGACGAGCAGGTTGCCGCCCTGCGGGCTCGTCGTGCCGAAGGCGATGGGGTCGCTCGACGAGTCGACGCTCCACTCGACGGTGTCGGTGCTCAACGTCGAGATGCGGCCCCACGCCACGCCGCCGTCCCACCCCGCCAGCCGCAGCCCGCCGTCGTCGGCGTAGGGCGAGAGCAGCCCGTTCGGGTTCGCGAAGACGGTGCCGGGGGGCTGAACGGGCAGCGGCTCCCACGCGCCGTTCCACCACCACACCGACGCCGGTGTTCCGTTCAGGTCGGCCACCTGCAGCGTCGCGACGGGGGTGTTGCCGTACAGCAGGCCGCGGTGCCCGCGCGGCATCGGGCCGCTCAACGTCGGGCTCGGCGCGCTCGAGTCGTCGGCAATCACGCACGGTGCCGTCGAGCACGTCGTCGGGTCGAACGGCTGCGTGAACCAGGCCGCGCCGTTCTTGCGGCCCGCGAGGAACACCTGCATCGGCTGGCCGGCCACCGGCTTTCGAACCATGAGCGCAGGCCACGGCTCGCTCGTCGACGTCGACGCCGTTTCCCACGCCGGAGACCAGCGCGGCTGGGCGACGAACGTCTGCGTCTGTGTGGTGACGGTGTTGGGCGGAATGGCGAGGTCGGTCACGCCTGCGACGGTCAGCCGGTATTGATACGACGGCGTCGCCGGGTAGCGCATGGCCACGTAGACCCGGCGCCCGATGAGGGTGCGGTTGTAGTTGCCGACCGACGGAGAGCCGTTCGGGGTCTCGACCGTCACGCTGTTGAGCGAGGTCGGCGAGAGGTCTTCGTCGAAGTCGGCCCACGCGCTCAGAAGGCCCGTGGTGCCCGTCGAGACGCTGGTGGCCACCACCTGCGGCGGCCGGCGGTCGAGCACGGTGATGACGGTGTCGCTGAACCGCGTGGAGGGCGTGAGCGTGCCCGTCGTGTCGGTGGCCGTCAGCCGCAGCACGATGTTCCTCGCGACGGGCCCATCGACCCGCGGCGCGATGAAGGTCGTCTGGGGTGACGTCGGGTCGGTGAGGAGCCAGTCGGCGACGCCCGAGTCGGGCTCCTGGCTCGGCGTCCACAGATAGGTGAAGCCGGCGTCGGGCTGGGGTGAGAAGGCGCCGCCCGAGAGGGTGACGAGCGCACCACCCGAGACCTGCTGCGGCAGCCCCGCGTCGACGTGCCACTGCGGCAACGAGCCGAAGCCGAGCGTGAAGCTCGCCGTCGCGGGAGCGCTCTGCAGCGTCAGCCCGTTCGTCACCACCAGGCGCACGGTGACGACGGTGGGCGTCGAGACCGATGCAGGCATGTCGAGCATGAAGGAGTTGCCCATGGGCGTGGCGACGATGCCGATGGTCGTGGGCGTGACGCTCCATTGGTAGTCGACGAGGCCGCTGCCGTTCGGGTCGGTGCTGTTGAACCCGCTGAAGAAGAGGCGCTGGCCGCCGACGACGGTGCCAGTGGGCGTGCCAGTGATGACGGCGACGGGCGGCGCCGCGATGGGCAACACCACGCTCGTCGGCTGGCTCGTGCGCCCCTTCGTGTCGGTGACGGTGAGCGTGAACTTGAGCACCTGCGGCGTCGTCGGCGAGTGCAGCAGAGGCGTCGCGGCGAGCGGTGAGCCGTTGTACATGATGGAGGGGATGAGGTTGGCGCCCGCGTCTTGACTCCAGAGGTACGAGAGGCCCGGCCCGCCCGTCGAGCGGTCTCCGCGCAGCGTGAAGTTGGTGTTGGTGGGCACGTAGAGCGGCACGTCGATGATGGCCGTCGGCGGCGGGCCTGCGTCCACACCCGCGTCGACGCCTGAATCCACACCCGCATCGACGCCTGCGTCCACACCCGCATCGACGCCTGCATCCACACCCGCATCGACGCCTGCGTCCACACCCGCATCGACGCCTGCGTCCACACCCGCATCGGCGCCGCCATCGAGGCCTCCGTCGAACGGCGGCAGGCCTGCATCGAGCCCCGGCATCGTCGACGTTCCCGGCTCGAGCGTGACGTCACGCACGGCGACGACAGGCGCGGCGACGACCAGGTTGATCAACCTCGCCGTTCGATGGTCGGCCTTCGCGAACGCGATGCTCAGAATGCCGAACGGCACGCCGCGCAACGTCCACGCGCCCTGCGCATCGGTGGTGGCGGTCGCGCCCGTCGAGGTGGTGATGGAGACGTCGGGAGCAGGCACTCCCCCCGGCAGAAACACCTTGCCGCGCAGCTCGGCGACGGTGGTGCCCGTCGTCGGGGTGAGCACCACCTTGCGCATCGTGAAGACCTCGGCGCTGCGCACGTCGAGGGTCTCGATCTCGGCCCGGTAGCCATCGCGATAGATGGCGACGGTGATTCTCCCCTCGGGGAGCGTGTCGAGCACGAAGCTGCCGTCATCGGCGGTGTACGCGAAGTACGGCCCCTCGGGGATGAGGATGCTGGTGCCCGCGTGACCGCCGGGAGACTGCACGTCGCCACGCACCGCCTGGCCGCGCACGGTGCCGTTGGTGCCCAGCACGACTTCACCCAGCGTGATGGTCTTGCCCGGCCCCGGGTTCAGGTCGCGCAGGTCGAGCAGCTTCTGCTTGTCGAACTGCCCATCTCCATCGACGTCGAACCGAATGAGCACCGACGCGTTGGGGCTGTTCACCGGGCTCAGCGAGAACGCTGCGGTGTCACCCGAGGCCTTCGTGCTCACGCCCGCGCCGATGAGCTCGATGGTGGCGCCAACCGCCGGTCGCAACGTCGTCTGCCCGGGCTGCGCGTACACGACGGAGCCAACGACCACTCCGTCTCCTGGCGCAGGCGGTGGTGGTGGCTTCGAAGGCAGCGAGACGTCGAAGCAGCCTGCGAGCGACAGAAGAGCCAGACCCAGTGTGGCGCGTTTCATGAAACCCCCGAACGTGCGGCCGCGAGGCTACCCTGCACACGTCGTCACGGCTTCGGCTCAATGGCAGTACACGATCTGTGTCAAGCCATGGGGCAAGTCGCGACCATGACGGCGAATCGCTCTGCGCGAGCTGAACCGCCGGTCTGAACGCGCGAGTGTCGAGACGGGCCGAAAGGCGCCGGCTCCAGCGAGGAGCGCGCGCCGCCGCCTTCGACGACACCGAGCGGGAGCAAACGCCCAAGTCGCGGTAGCCTCGCAGGCCCGTGAGCACGCCGCCGAAGAAACCCACGCTCAATGAAACGGCCGCCGTCGTCGAAGACGGCAAGCCGCTCACGCCCATTCGCACCGACGGGCCCACCAACACGGTCATCGTCGCCGAAGAGGTCGACCCGCGGGCGGTGAAGACGTCGGCGATGCCAGCGTGGCCGGCACCCGAAGCCGCCTCGGCGGTGCCCCTCACCACGCAGCCCACGCCCGCGTGGAGCGAAGGCGATCAGCCCGTGGCGAACCCGCGGAGCATCGTCACCGAGCCCACACCAGCCTGGGAGGCCGAGGTCTCGTCGGTGCCCACGCGCGCGGTGGCCGTGCCTTCGCCCAACGCCAACGAAGCGACGCGGGTCGAGCTCGCGCCGGTCGTCTCGGAGGAGGTGCGGCAGGCCGTCACGCGGCCCACCAGGAAGCCCGGCGCGCTCTCGAAGCCCATCAAGCTCGGCCTCGTCGGCGCCGGCACCCTCTCGTTGATCGCGCTGCTCTGGTTGTTCGGCCGCAGCGACACCGTGAAGGACCCGTCGCGGCCGGTGCCCATCTCGAAGCTGCCCATCATCGTCGAGAAGCCCGTCGCGCCGCTGCCCGAGAAGCACGTCGACGTCACCCCGATTCTCGCCAAACCCGAAGCGCCCAAGCGGCCGCCGCTCACCATGGAGCTCACCCTCGACGCCGGCGCGGGCCTGCCGCCGCTCGTGAAGTCGGTGCCCGCCAGCATCGTGCGCATCGAGACCGAGCCGATGGTGTCGGTGTCGTGGAACGGTGACGACTTCGGGTGGACGCCGGCCCTCATCACCATGCCGGTCGGGCAGAACGTCATCACCGTCGAGAACAAAGAGGTGGGCCTCAAGAAGTCGATGACCATCACGGCCTCCGACGAGGAGCGCACCTTCCTCCGCTACGAGTTCGCCAAGGGCTGGCTGTCGGTCGACCGGCCTGCGTCGGCGAAGGTGAGCGTCGGCGGCGTCGCCGTGCAGAAGCGCGAGGTGCTGCTGTGGGAAGGCCGGCACCGCGTCGACGTCGTCTTCCGCAACGGCCAGAAGGAGTCGAAGGTGGTCGACGTGGTGCGCGGCACGACGGCCGAGCTCTTCTTCGACGAGCCGCTGCCGCAGGAGTGAACGCGTCAGCTCGCGCGCGCCTGCTTCACCGACAGCGGCAGGCGAATGGTGAAGGTGGTGCCTTCGCCTTCGGTCGAGTCGAACGACAGCTGCCCGCCATGCTTCTCGACGACGATGGTGCGTGACAGCGCCAGGCCCTGGCCCGTGCCGCGCCCGACGGGCTTGGTGGTGAAGAAGGGCTCGAACACCCGCTGCTTCACGGTGGCGGGCATGCCCTCTCCGTCGTCGCTCACCGAGATGAGCGCCGACTGCCCCTCGACCGCCGTGTTGATGACGATGTGGCCCTTCTTGCGGCCGGTGCGCTTGTTCCTCGACTCGATGGCGTGGGCGGCGTTGCAGACGAGGTTCAGCAGCACCTGGCGAATCGAGCTCGCCACGCAGGGCACGAGCGGCAGCGGCTGGCCGGTGCGCTCGACGTCGGCCGCGTACTTCCACTCGTTGCGCGAGACCGCGAGCGTGCGGTCGATGGCGTCGTTGAGGTCGGCCGTCGTCAGCTCGCCGCGGTCGTGGTGGGCGAACTCCTTCATGCCACGCACGATCTCGGCCACCCGCTGGCAGCCCTCGCTCGACTGCTCGATGGAGCGCGGCATCTCGGTGCGCGCGTAGTCGAGGTCGGGGTACGCCGCCTTCACCTGCGCCTTCACCTCGGGGCTCAGGGCGTCGATGGCCGCGAACAGCTCGCCCGTCACCTCGCCGAGGAACGACAGGTTGTTGCCGATGAACTGCACCGGCGTGTTGATTTCGTGCGCGATGCCCGAGGCGAGCTGGCCCACCGCCTCGAGTTTGTGCGCGTTGATGAGCTCCTGCTCGAGACGGCGCCGCGTCGTCATGTCGCGAATGACCACGTAGCGGTGCTGCGTGAGGTGCTCGACCGCCACCGACCACTCGCAGCTGCGCAGCGACTGGTCCCGTCTGATCAACGACGCGTCGAGGCTGCGCGAGGCGCCTTCGTGCAGCGCGCCCAGCACGTCGCTCACCTTCTTGCGGTCTTTGGGCACCACGAAGTCGAGCATCGAGCGGCCCGTCACCGGCGAGGTGGCCGTGCCGTGCGCCGACGTGAACGCCGGGTTCGCGAGCAACACCTCGAGGTCGGGCGTGAGCACGAGCAGGAAGTCTCCGCTCAGCGAGAAGAACGGCGCAAAGCTCTCCTGGCGGCTCCGTTCACGCATGGCCGACCTCTCGGGGGTGCAAGGGTGGATCCGCCGCGGGGGCTCCGTCAGGTCCATGGCTTGATCAGCCCGGCCCGGGGGTCGTCGCGACTTCGCGGGCCCCCACGACCCTGTGGGTGATCAACAAAAGCACCAGCGCCTCGGCGCACAGCCCTTGCACCCCAGGCCGCTCATGAGTGTGTCGCTCACACCGAAGCGCGAGGTGCTCATCGTCGACGACGACCCCTTCGTGACCGAGGCGTTGGCGAAGTCGCTGCGCAAGTTCCGCTCGAAGTGGAACCTGCAGGTCGTCACCTCGGGGCGCGAGGCGCTCGAGGCGCTCGACAGCCGGCCGCGCGACGCCCTCATCAGTGACGTGCGAATGCCCGAGATGGACGGAGAGGCCCTGCTCACCGAGGTGCAGCGCCGCTGGCCGGGCGTGGTGCGCGTGGTGCTCACCGGAGAAGCCAAACGCGAGACGATGCGCCACCTCTCGGCCATCGCCCACCAGCTGCTCGCCAAGCCGGTGACGGCCGAGGCCATCTTCGAGCGCGTCGAAGCGGCGCTGGCGGCGCGCGACCAGCTCGTCTCGCCCGCGCTGCGAGCGCTCGTCTGCCAGCTGGGCACGTTGCCGACGATGCCGAAGACGTACGCCGCGCTGCTCGAGCTGTCGCAAGACCCCGAGGCCGACCTCGAGGTGGTGGCGGCGCTGGTGGAGCAGGACCCGGCGGTGTCGGCCTGCGCGCTGCGGGTGGTGAACTCGGCCTACTTCGGCATGCCCCGGCGGGTGGAGTCGATTCGAGAGGCCGTGCGCCTGCTCGGGCTTCAGCCGCTGCTCGACGTGGTGTTGACGGTCGAGGTCTACCCCGAGACGTCGGCGCACTCGGTCGAGCTGCAGAACCAGGCCGCGCGCCGGCTGGTGGGGCTGCACCGGCTCGCGCACGTCGCGCGGCAGGAGCCCCTGGCCGAGCTCGCCTCGACGGCCGTCGTGTTGTGCGACCTCGGCCGCATTCTGCTCGACCAGGACGAGGCCCGCCGCGCCGCCATCGAGCAGGCCCGCGCCACGGCGCCGAGCCTGTGCGCCGCCGAGGCGTCGGTGGTGGGGCTCGACCACGCGGTGGTGAGCGCCGTGCTGCTGGGGTTGTGGACGATGCCGCCCGCCTTGATTCACGCCGTCGCCTGCCATCACCAGCTCTCGAAGACGCCACCGGGCAGCATCGAAGAGCTGGTGGCCGCGGCCGTGGTCCTGGCCGAGCCCGACGCCGCAGCACGGCTGCCCGAGGTCGCCCGGCGCTACCTCGTCGAGCTGCCGGTCATCGCCTCCATCGCGCATGAGCTCTCGTCATGAGCGCGGCGCGGGTGCTCTTCGTCGACGACGACGCGAACCTGCTCCTCAGCATTCAGCGCATGCTCCGCTCCTCGGGGCTCGAGGTGACGGTGTCGACGAGCGCGGTCGAGGCGCTGCAGTGGCTCAAGGCCGGCCGCACGTGGGACGCCATCATCAGCGACATGCGCATGCCAGAGATGGACGGAGCGGCGTTTCTGCAGCAGGCGAAGGCGCTGCTCCCCGACGCCACGCGCGTGATGTTGACCGGCGAGGCCGACCTCGTCGCTGCGTCACGAGCCGTCAACGAAGGCGCCATCTGGCGGCTGCTCATCAAGCCTGCCAGCCGCGAGACGCTGCAGAGCACCATCGGCGAAGCGCTCGAGCACCGCCGGCTGCTGCGGGCCGAGCGGGAGCTGCTCGAGAAGACCCTGACGGGGGCGGTGAGCGCGTTGTGCGAGGTGATGTCGCTGCTGCAGCCAGGCCTCTTCGGTCGAAGCCAGCGCCTGCGACGCATCGCCTCGTTGCTCGCCAGGCAGGTGGGCCTCTTCGATGCGTGGCGGGTGGAGATCGCCGCGCAGCTCTCGCAGTTCGCCCTGGTGACGTTGCCGCCCGAGCTCGCGGCGCGGGTGGGCTCGGACGAGCCGCTCGAGGCCGGCGAGGCCGAAGAGGTGCAGAAGGCGCTCGCGCAGGGGCGCCGCATCGTCTCGATGATTCCCCGGCTCGAGCCCGTCGCCGACCTGCTCAAGGCCGCCGACGGCGAGGCCCCGAAGTCACTCGAGGCGGCGGTGCTCTTCGTCGCGCGCTCCATCGAGAAGACGCTCTTTCATGGGCGCTCCCTCGACGACGCGTTGAAGGCGGTGCCGGCGAACGACGCGTCGGTGCGGCACGCGCTGGCGGCGGCGGGGCAGCTGGGGCACCTGCTGCTCGAGACGCGCAAGCAGCGCGCGGTCGCGGTCGCCGCCCTGGGCGTGGGCATGGTGCTCGTCGACGACGTGAAGACGAAGTCGGGCGCGCTGCTCATCGCGCGAGGCCACCTCGTGAGCGACCTCGTGCTCTCGCGCCTTCGCACCTTCGCCAGCACCGTCGGCGTGCAGGAGCCGCTGGTGGTGACGGTGAACGACGACGTGGGTTACTGACAGCCCGCCGCGCCCATCGTCGTGCCGCCCTTGCACGTGAGGCTCAACGTGCCGCCGACGGTGGCGACCGAGCAGGCTCCTTCGCAGGTGATGTTGCAGGTGCCCGAGGTGCAGGTGACGTTCGAGCCCGCGCCCGCGGTGTGCGTGCACGACTTGCCTGCGCAGCTGACGCTGCAGCCGCTCCCGCACGTGCCCGTGCACGTCGCGCCCGAGGCGCACGCGAAGTTGCAGCCGCTCGTCGACGACGAGCACGTGTCGAAGCCGCACGTCTGGTCCGCCGCGCAGCTGCAGTTCGTGCCCGAACACACCGTTCCACAGCCCGACATCGCCAGGCCGACCACCGACACCGCCAGCACCATCAACGCACGCAGCTTCATGACTGTTCTCCACTGGAGGGTGAGTGGCGCCCGAGAGTCGTTCGCAGGCGCCGCCGCTTCGAGCGAATGCCCGAGCCAGACGATTCAGCAGGAGCCGCACAAGCCAGCCCTGAGGTGGATCAACCGCGGTGAAACCATGGGGTGACATGGCATTTTCAAGGGTGGGTAGACGGATGTGTGCCGTGGTGGTACCTGCGGCCACATGCGCTCCTTCCTGATGGCAGCATTGGCAGTGTCGGCGGTGGGTTGTGGAGTCTCTGAGGTTCAGGTCGACGAGACGGCGGGTGTCGACGCGACGGCCGAAGAGACGGGTGAACTCTCGACGCGTTCGGCGTCGTACGTGGTGTTCCGCCCCGACCTGTTGCGCAAGTGCCCGGCCCCGCGGTGTGGCGGCAAGTTCATTCAGGACGTGAACCGCAAGACGGTGCGTGAAGAGTACGTGAGCGGCTTCGACTTCTCGCTCTCGGGCCTCACGGAAGAGGCGCAGGCGAAGGTGCTGGAGGGCGCTCCGGGTGAGGTGGTGCTCAAGGGCAAGCTGGGCCCGACGGAGCCCGTCTACAACACGCGCACGTTCCTCGTGATGGAGGCGTTCCGCGGCATGCCCGGCGTGGTGGCGGTGCCGGGCGAGTCGTACTTCCGCGTGGAGCGCGCCGACAACATTCGCTGCATCGCGGCGCCGTGCCCGAGCCTTCGCGCCATCAAGCTGCACACGACGCAGGAGACGCTCTTTCACGAGGTCTCGGTCGCGCGCGCCTCGAAGACCAACGTCGACGCGCGGTGGATGACGTCGCGCATCACCGACAAGGGCGCGCTGGTGACGGCGGCGTTCGTGACGGCGAACCGCTCGACGACGCTCGACGCGAGCCAGGTGTTCATGCGGCTGCCCGAGCCGTCGCAGTCGTGCCCGCGCGTCGCGATTCACCAGTGCGCGGCCGGCTACACGCTGTCGTGGGCGCGCAACGAGAACCGTTGCCTCATTCCCACGGGCTGTGTGCGCACGGTGACGTGCCCGCAGATTCGCCCGTACTGCGACGCCGACTACTCGGCGATGACGTGGAACGGTGGCACCAACGCCTGCCCCCGCGCCATCTGTGACCCGACGTGGGTGACGCAGTAACGCGTGAGATGATGCCCGTGAGATGAAGCCGAGAGCGAAGACGCGAGCAGAGCGCGAAGCTGATGAAGGGAGTGCCAGTCGCGCGGCGCGAGGTCTGAGCGAAGGCGGAATCGAACCAGGAACCGTCGTCGTGACGAGCGACGCCGGGCGCTCCTTCGATGGGCGCCCGGTGCTGTCGAAGGTGTCGCTCACCGTCAGTGCCGGAGAGATGGTCGGCATCGCGGGCCCGAACGGCGGCGGCAAGAGCACGCTGCTGATGTTGATGGCCGGGCTGCTCCGGCCGACGACGGGCCGGGTCCTCGTGTGTGGCGTCGACGCCTTCGCGTTGTCGCTCACCACGGCGGGGCAGGTCGGGTTGGTGACGGCGCGCCCTGGCCTGTATCCGCTTCTGACGGGCCGCGAGAACCTGCACCACTTCGGTGGGTTGTTCGGGTTGTCGGAGGCCGAGGTCGACGCAAAGGCCGAGCCGCTCGCCCGCACGCTCGAGCTCACCACCGGCTTCGACGTTCGCGCGGGAAAGTTGTCGACGGGCATGCAGCAGAAGCTGTCGTTGATTCGCGCGCTGTTGTTGTCGCCGAAGTTGCTGCTGCTCGACGAGCCGACGGCGAACCTCGATCCCCTCGCGTCGCGAGCGCTCTACGCCGAGGTGCGGCGGCGCGCCGATGCCGGGCTCGCGTGCGTACTGGTGACGCACGACCTGCCGGCGGCCGAGGCGGTCTGCAATCGCGTGCTGCTGGTGAACGGTGGCATCGAGAAAGAGCTGACGTTCACGGAGCATCGCGCGCCGTTGACGGGCCCGACCTTGGCCGCGTGGCAACAGCTGGTGAAGCGATGAAGCGGCTGATGCGCATCGCGCGGACCGAGGTGCTCGAGCACTCGCGACAACCGTGGATGTTGTTCATCCTCTCGGCGAACTACGCGCTGTGGACGTTCGTGTTCGGGGCGGAGTTCTTCTTCATCGATGCGGTGGCGAGTTCACCGGAGCAGCTGACGCAGCTGAAGGCGCAGCTCTCGCAGTTGGGTGTGCAGTACGACACGGTGTTGCAGCTCTCGACGTCGATGTTCGGCTCCGTGAGCTTCACGAACCTGCCCCTCTTCGTCGCCATCATGTCGGGCACGTCGGTGCTGCACGATCGGGAGTGCGGCACGATGCCATTCCTCATGCTCGCTCCGGTGACACGGCTGCAGCTCCTGCTCGGGAAGCTGATGGGAGCGATGGCCATTCCGGTGCTCTTCCACGTGGTGTTCGTGGGAGTCAGCAGCCTCGTGCTCGGACGACTCGGCGTGCTGGCTCCGTTCTCGTACAAGCTCGGCGCGTCGGCGGCGTGGTGGGTCGCGTTTCTCATCGGAGCACCAGCGTCTGCCGCCTTCGTCGGTGCGCTCGGAACGGTCATCTCGGCGCTGTCGCGTGACGTGCGTACGTCGATGCAGTTCACGTCGTTCTTCATCGGGCTGTTGAGCCTGGCGTTCGGCGCGGTGCTGGTCGACGGCCTGTCGAAGGGTATCGAGTTGCAGGTGGCGTTCGCAGTCGGGTGCCTCATTGCGGCAGGTGTGACGCTGAGCATCGGTGCCCGGTTGATCAGCAAGGACGTCACGAGCTGAGCAGGCTCTGATGAGCGCGTGGCGCGAAGGCGTGCGCTCCGAAGCCTCGGGTGAACAGGGTGCGAGGAACGGCTTCTTCACCGAGACCGGCGACCGCCGCGTCAGTCGGTGCTCCGGCAGGTCCGTTCGCCCGCGCGGGCGCTGATGCTCCGCGGGTCGGCGACAGACGAGGCTTCGCCCGGAGCCCACGCGCCCGATCAGGATCAGGCTCGCAAGCACCTGCCTCCGCCGGCCGAGAAGCTCGAGCGAGCACGGTCAGCTTCGGTCGGGGGGCTCGAGACGTTGCGACGTTCTTCGGCCATGCCCGCACTCGAGGCGTCGGAGCGCCCACGTTCAGCCTCGCGCTCCTCGAGGCGCCGCTCTTCACCGCGCCGACGAGAACGACAACGACGCCCCATCCGGCACGGGCCGCTCCACGGCCTCACGACTCGCGCGAACGAACGTCGCCACCACCGGCTGATGATCAGACCGCCCGCCCTTGACCACCTTCGCGCTCAACGGCTCGAGCTCGGCCGACGCAACGAGGTGGTCGAGCTGTGCCGACAGATGCACCGACCCCACGTCCCATCCCCAGGTCTTCGCCGCCGGCGCGAACTCGGGCAGCACGCTGCGAAACCCACGCGCCTGGAGCGCACTCACCGCGTCGCCACCCGTACCCTCGTTGAAGTCGCCCGCCACCAGCGTCGGCAGGTCCTTCCGCAGCGCCGTGAGAAACGCGCTCAGCTCATCGCGCCGCAACGGGCTCGTCGTCAGGTACCCGCTCACGAAGCTGCCTGAGTCCGACACCGGCGGCCGCAGATGCACCGCGAGCACCTGCACCGGCCCGAGCGCCGACTCCGCCACCACCTGCATTGCTGGAAACCAGCCGCGCCGGTTCTCGAGCACCGTCGCCGTGAACGGCCGCGTCGACAGCACCGCCAGCCCACCT
>JAEUJR010000290.1 GCA_016793585.1 Archangium sp. | reverse complement strand
GGCTTCTCGAGGTGCGCGAGCAGTGACGCGTGCGCGTCTCCTTCGGCGAAGGGCCGGCGGCCGGTGAGCAGCTCGGTCAACACGACGGCGAGCGTGTAGAGGTCGGAGCGCGCGTCGACGGTGTCGGCGATGGCCTGCTCGGGCGACATGTAGAACGGGCTGCCCAGCGCGACACCGGGCCGCGTCAGCCCCGCGCCGTGCGAACGAATGAGCCCGAAGTCGAGCAGCGTCACGTGGCCTTCGTCAGAGACGATGATGTTGCCCGGCTTCAAGTCGCGGTGGACGTAGCCCTGGCTGTGCAACGCGGTGAGCGCCGACGTCATCTGGCGAATGAGCGGCATTGCCTCGGTGAGCGGCAGCTTCGTGCGGTCTTTGATGAGCTTCGCGAGCGTGCGACCGGTGACGTACTTCATCACCAGGAAGGGCACCTCGCCGTCGCGCTCGACGCCGTACAGCGTGAGCAGGTTCGGGTGGTCGACCTTCGCCATCACCCGCGCCTCACGCTCGAAGCGCGCGCGGTACTCGGTCTCGGCCGCCAGCGCAGGGAGCAGGAACTTCAGCGCCACCGGCCGGTCCACCGTGAGGTCGGTCGCGAGATAGACGGTGCCCATGCCGCCCGCCCCGAGCTTCTTCTCGATGCGCCACTTGCCCGCGATGGTGCGCCCGATGAACGTGTCATCGAGGGCCAGTCGCGATTGATCAGCGCTCACAGATGAAGTCATCGGCATCGACCCCGTCTCCCGGCCGCGCACGTAGGCAGGCACCGGGACGAAGTCGATGAGGCACCACGCGGGTGAAACGCAGGCGTGACGACGAGCTGTGCACTGCCGTGAACAGGCACGGCCGCATCATGGCTCACTGCACCCTCCACCGCAGACCTGCTTCGAGGGTCGCGACCCAGTGCGGCAACGTGACCCGGCCCTGCAGCCTCGAGGCGCCCACCGTCAGGAACGCGCCAAAACGCTTCGGCGCCTCGGCGTTCAGCCGCAGCTGCCGAACGTCGAAGGCGACGTCGGCCATCAGCCGTGGCCCGTGGCCGAACAGCAGGTCCTCCTCACCCACCATGCCCGGCGACACCTGCACCATGTCGAGGCCGTAGCTGAGCAACAGCGTCAGTGATTCGACGCCTGGGCGTACGCCCACCTCGAGCGCGAAGAGTCGCCCGTTTCCGCCTCTGAACAGCAGGCTCGCCTCGAACCAGCGGGAGAACAGGCCGATTGTTCCTTCGACCGTACCCACGAAGGCCGCGGGCGCGATGACGGCGTTCATGAGGGGACCTGCTTTGGTGCGGCTGATCAGCGCGCCACCCAGCAGCCGCAGCCGCGCCTGATACCGCGAGGGACTCGCCTCACGCAGCCGCGACTCGAGGCTCACGAGCTCGAGCGGTTCGAACACGACGGGACGTTCTCCGATGGTTGCCTGTTCGAGGCGCACCACGAAGCGCTCGCCTTCACCTGCACGGGCCTCGAAGGTGCGACGTCGCGAGCGCCTCGCGTCGATGACGATTCCCACGGCCGTCACGTCGCGGTCCATCGCGGTCATCGCGTGACGTCGCCCGTCTTCGTCGAGCACCAGGCCCGCGGTCGGAATGATCAACGCTTCGTCGGTGTCGTTCTCGAAGAGGAGCTCGAACACCACGCGGTCATGTCGAACGTCGATGGCCGGCCCCACCGTCACGCGAAGCCCGCCGGCGTGCAGAGAGCGCCCGGCCGTCTTCGCGACGAACGGCAGCGTGCACGAGGTGAACCCCAACAACCCGAGCGTCAGCGCTCTCATCGAAGCCGCCAGATCAACCCCGCCTCGAAGACGAGGAATTGCTGTGAAGAAGCGGGCAGCTTCGGCAACGTGGTCGTCCACCCACCCAGCACGAAGACACCGAACGTGCGGAGCTGCTTCGACGCGAGCGGCGCATCACCGACGTCGAAGAGCGTCTCGAGTGAGAACCGTGGCCCATGACCGACGAGCTCGTCCTTCGTCTCGTCGCTCGCGAAGAGGTCGAGCGCATAGCCCGCCTTCAGCGTGACGAACTGAAACCACGGGTGCAGCCCGAGCTCGACTCCCGCCAGGCGCCCTCGCCCCGCTCGAGCGGTCATGCCCAACTCGAACCAGCGCGACGAGAAGCCCAGCGCGGCCTCGAGACCACCGAGCGCCGCTCGAGGCACCCACGCGGCGGGGAGCAGTGGCTGAGCAGCTGTGCGGCCGAACCCGATGCCACCGACACCACGAAGGGTGACCGAGAACGGGCTGTTGCGAACCTGCTCGAGTGGTCCTTCGAGTCGAACTGCGCCGACCTGGAGCGAAACCCCGTTCGCCTGGAACGCGTCGTCGAACACGAGCGTGACCTGCGACGCGTGCGGCGCCTCCATCGACAGCGTGACGACCTGTTCGAGCCCCGGAGCGATGCTGATGGGGGCGACCCACCCGAGGCGGTGACTCCACGCGCCTGCCTGCGCGATGACCCTTGCCGACGTGAAGACGACCGTCGATCGGGTTCGATTGGCGACGCGCAGGCCGAGCAGAAGCCCGTCGCGGGTGAACTCCACGCCGTCATCGACCGACACGACCACGTCATCGACCCGGTCGAGCTGCTGCGCGCGCACGTTCCCGATGAACGACGCGGAGCAACCGCTGACCAACGCGCACACCACCAGCCATCTCATTGCGTGGGCAGGTCGTTCACCGTGAACTTCTGCGCCTTGTTCTTGCCGGGCGAGACCTGCACCGACAAGCGGCGCTTCACGCCGTCGGCGCCGACGATGGTGAGCATGTGCGTGCCCGACGGCAGCGAGAATGAGACCATCGAGCCGTTGCCGAGCTCTTCTTTGCCTTTGAACACCTTCGCGCCATCGGGGAGCAGCGCGAGCGTCACGTCTCCCGCAGGCCCCAGAGGTTGTTGCCTGCCGGCCTTCGGCTTCGGCCCGCCCGCCGTGGGCTTCGTCTCGCCACCCCCCGCAGGTGCCGGCAGCGCGACGGGTGAGGAGCCTGCGGGCGCTTCCTCGTCGCCGTCGCTGCCCGTCGTCTCGGCGCCCGGAATCGCATCGATGGCGATGGGAAGCTTCGGCGCCGGTTTGGGCTGATCAGCGCTCGCCCCAGCCTCATCGGGCTCGCCGTCCCACAAGACGAGCCCGCTCGAGCTGACGCGCTTCTCGGGAAAGACGAACTTGTTCGCGGTCGCGAGGGCCAGCACCACGAGCACGGCGAAGATGAGCGGGCCTGTGTACGTGCGACGCGGCTTGTGCACCTCGGCGCCGAGCGCGACCTGGTCGACCCTGATGGCGAGCTCGAGCAGCTTGTCGTCCTCCGAGGAGCGTTGCTTCGACTTCTTCCCCGGCGCCGGCTTGGGCCGCTCGCCCTTCGACTTCACCGGCTTGAGCACCGGCTGCGACATCGCGCTCTCTTGAATCGACTTCGCGAGCTGCCGCACTTCTTGATCAGACGTGCCCTCCTTCGCCTTCGAGAGCTCGAACAGCTTGCGCGTCTGGTCGATGCGGTCCGAGAAGAGCTCGCGCATGAACTGCGAACGCTCTTCGGCGTCGAAGAGCAGCTCGGGGCAGCGGGTGCTGATGGCCTTCGACATCTCCTTCGCCGAGTTCCAGCGGTCAGAGGGCTCTCGCGCCACCGCCTTCATGATGATGTCGGCGATGGTCGAAGGCACGACGGGCTCGACCTCGTCGGGTCGCTCCACCTTCGCCTCGAGAATGAGCTTCATCTCGGCGAGCTCGGTCTCGGCCGCGAAGAGGCGCTGGCCGGTCACCATCTCCCAGAGCACCACGCCCAGTGAGAACACGTCGGAGCGCCCGTCGACCGGCTTTCCCGTCACCTGCTCGGGCGACATGTAGCCGGCGGTGCCCTTCACGGTGCCCACCTTGGTGCGCGAGAGCGTGTTGGCAGCCTTCGCGATGCCGAAGTCGAGCAGCTTCGTCTGCCCGTCCCAGCCCACCATGATGTTCTTCTGCGCGACGTCGCGGTGCACCACCGGGTACGACTCGCCCGACGGCTTCACGTAGGTGTGCGCGTAGTGGAGCGCCTGCGCGCAGTCGTTGATCACCGACACCGAGAAGCCCAGCGGCAGAACGTGCTGCTTCTTCGCGCACACCGAGACGACCTGGTTCAGGTTCTGCCCTGCGATGAACTCCATCACCACGTACAGCCCCTGCTCGTCTTCGCCGAGGTCGTAGACCTGCGCGATGTTCGGGTGCGAGAAGCCCGCCGTGATGCGCGCTTCGTCGAGGAACATGCGCATGAAGTTCTCGTCACGCGACGCATCGGGAAGAATGCGCTTGATGACGACGTGCTTCTGAAACCCGCCCGGCCCGACCGTGGAGCCGAGGAAGAGCTCCGCCATGCCACCCGACGTCAGCGGCGTGAGGATCTCGTATTTCCCTACCCGGTCCCCACGCGCCGGCGTCGTCATCGCGGCCGCAACTGTACCGCAGCGTCGGCTGTGGAGTTCGCTGTGAGAACTGTTCGGAAAGTGGCCGTCAGACTTTCATGGCGTGTGGGGAAAGCCCCTGCATGAACCGACGGTGTGGGAAGCCTTGGAAAGGTCCTCAGGTTGGCCACAGGCGCGAGGCGTTCAGGTCTTTGAAGTTCTTCCCCTTTCCCGGTTCCCCACAGGAAAAGTCGCCCCTACTGCTGTCACTTCAGATCCAAAGATCATTCACACAGTCGAACGTCGAAGGCTGGCACGGGGCTCGTAACACCAGCGCCTGAATGACAGAATCGTGTCAGGTGCTCACACGCTCCCCGCGACGTCTCGCACCCGGCTGGCTGCTGCTGGCCGCGCTGAATGTGTTGGCGGTGAGCGCCTGCAAAGACGACAAGCTCGAGCCCACCACGACAGTGCTGCGCTTCGGCGCCGACCCGCTGAAGTTCGAGCCGGTGTTCGCCGACTCGCAGCCCAGGCGCAAGACGGTCTCGGTGATCAACGACGGGCGCTCCACGGCGCAGGTGGAGTGGCAGGTGCCCGACGAGCCCATCTTCCTGATCGATCCACCCTCCACGCTGCCGCCCGGTGAGACGGAGCTGACGATCGAGTTCGTGCCGAAGGTGCCAGGCCGGCTCTCACGAACGCTCTCGGTGAAGACCGCTGACTCGAGGCCGGTGGTGCTGGCCATCGACGCAGCTGCCAGGGCGATTCCGCAGTGTGTCCCCACGTCGACCTGCGCGACCTCGTCGTTCGACACCACCCTGCAGCGCTGTGTCGAGACCACGGTGGCCGATGGAACGACGTGTGACCCCCAGAGCGCGTGTATCACCCAGGCCACCTGCGTGGGCGGCCGCTGCATCGGAGCTCCCCGGACCTGTGACGACGGCAACCAGTGCACCATCGACGTCTGCAACGCGACCCTGGGCTGCGAGTTCCTGCCCGCGCCACCCTGCCCTGGTGATGGCAAGTGCATGCAGGGCGTCTGCGACCCGGTGAAGGGCTGCGGGCTGGCGCCGCTGGCCGATGGGACGACCTGCGGAACGCTGCAGACCTGCCAGGCCGCCGAAATCTGCATCGAAGGCGCGTGCGTGGTGAGAGACCCACCCGAAGGCTACGTCTGCGCCGAGGCTTCGCCCTGTCAGGGCCGCGGGGTCTGCGTGAACGACGTCTGCGTGCGCCCGCCAGCGACCGCGCTGCTGCCGTCATGGAGCTTCGATTCGGCCGCCATCGACGCAGGCACCACGCCGCAGCTGCACGACTTCGTGATGGAGCCCAATGGTGACATGACGCTCGGTGGCTTCTTCCAGACGCCCGTCATCCTCCGCGCGAACACCAGCGCAGCGAAGCCGACACCGCTGGGCGTCTCACGCCGTTGCATTCTCTGGGGCCCACGCCTCGTCTGCGCCGACTACCCCGCGAGCCCGAACGGCCGGGTGACCGCCATCGACCCTGCCACGGGTGGAACGTTGTGGAGCTACGACGTGCGCACCGACCGCGCCGACTTCCTCATGGTGGCACCGCAAATCTTCCTCGCCCGGCTCGTGGTGCAGACGACCGACCGTATGGCGGCCGTGTTCGAGGCGTACCCCGTGACCACCAGCTCGAACCCGAACACGCAGTGCCGCCGCTACTTCATGGTGACGCTCGATGCGCAGGGCCGCGCCATCGCCGGCCAGCGAATCGAAGACCCGCTGCTCGACGTCTGCAACCACCCGCACCCGTACGGCGTCGCGGCCGATGCGGTGGGCAACATCTTCATCGCGTTCTCTCCCACGACGAGCCAGCAGGCGCCGCTCAAGCCGGGCACACCGACGTTGCTCATGAGCTACACCCGTGACGGGGTCTTCCGCTGGAAGGTGACGGACTCGTCGATGCCCGGCGGAGAGCTCGCCGTCGCGCGTGGCCTGCTGTACCCCGAGAACGGCAGCGTCGCGTTGCTCGCCGCGACCGG
This sequence comes from Archangium sp., assembly GCA_016793585.1. The sequence continues at coordinate 6,939 of JAEUJR010000290.1, read as the reverse complement.
CGCTCCTGCCTTCAGCCTGCCGAGCGCGTTGGGCCGCATCGTCATCTCCGACGCGCGCTTCATTCCCGCGCCGGTCGAAGGTGCGCAGAGGCTCAGCGGCTACGAAGCGGGGCTCAACACCCTGCGGTGGACACACGTGCTGCCCAGCTCGAGCCGCTTCTGGTCTGATCAGATTCGCCTCGCCTCGTGGAAGGTGCCCAGCGGCCAACGCAGCGTCGCCCTCACCTTCATCGAAGACACCTCGAACCCGCTCACTCCGATTTCACTGCGCGCCATTCACGTGAACGATGGCAGCGAGGCCTTCAGCTGCCCTCTGTTGATGGGCCCCCGCACGCCGACTCAGCTCTTCGAGGTGGGGCTCAACACCTTCGGCATGATGGAGGGCGCGCTCGATGAGAACGGAGGCCCCGGCTGTGGAAAGTGTGACCCGCCCTTCGCTGGAAGCTCTGCGGCGTTTCGGCAGTTCTCGGTGCCCGGCCTGAGCGTACCCTTCGAGCCATGGCTTGGAACGTTCGGCGGGCCAGGCCACGACCACCGCGAAGAGGTGCAGCCGACCGGCCCCGGGCCGAATTGATCAACCAGCGGGAGCGGGTTTTGGCGCTTCGACGTTGCTCTTCGTCGGCACGGGTGACTCGCGCTCGAACGGCGGCAGACCAGCGGCGTAGAGCACCGCCAGCACCGCGGCGATGAAGAGCGGCACCAGAATCGCGGCGACGAGCACCGTCGAGCTTCGGTTGGTCGCGGCCGCCACCGTCTCGCGAAAGTCGTCGTCGTCATCGTCGAGCTGCGTGCTCTTCGGCTTCGGCGGCACAGGCTCGGTGACACCCGACGGAATCGAGCGGCGTGGCTGGCGCATGCTCTCGAAGGGCAGACCGATGGCCGTCTTGGCTTCGGGCTCTTCGTCGCTCCACTGCGGAGACGCGCCCCTCGTCGTGATGCTGAGCGTCTCGCCGGTGCTCGTGCGCTCGGCGAGCGACCCCGCGGGGATGGTCTTCACGAGGTTCGGCGGGGCGGGCCTGTTCGGCTCCTGGGCCACCACGACCGACGGCTGGTACGCGGGCACGGCGTCGGTCATCGGCTGGGCCGGTTGCAGCGGCTTCGGCTGAGAGAGCTTCGCGCGCAGCGCCTTGATTTCGTCGGGGAGCGCCGCCGCGGGAATCGTCTTCGCCTCGCTGTCGTCGTCGTCGTAGTTCGACCCCGGGTCGAGCCTCACGACCATGGGGCCGATGTTCGGCGTCTGGTTGTCGGGCGAGCTGTTCGCCCGCAGCACCTTCGGCCGCGCGGGGTTCGTCTCGGGTTCGGGCTGCGGCGCGGGAATCGTCTGCGCCAGCGCTCCACCGTTGGGCGGGGCGGGCCGTCGCAGGCTGTTCGGCAACCCCGTGGGCGGCGTCGGCGCGGGCAGCAAGGTGCCCTGCGCGATGGGCGGCAGCGTGGGCGAGCTCGACCTGGGCTCGGCGCTCTTCACGCGCGCCATCAGCGAGTCGATGCGCAGCTCTCCCGTCGTCTCTCCACCGAAGTTGGTGGCCTCGAGCAGGCGGCGGGTCTCCTGGCGGCGGTCGGCGAAGTGACGCGAGACGAGCTCACCGGTCTGCTCGGGGTGCCAGATGAGCCCGGGCGCGGCCTTGTCGATGGCGCGGGCGAACTCGAGCGCGGTGCCGAAGCGGTCTTCACGTCGTCGCTGCAGCGCCTTCATCACCACCGCGTCGACTTCGGGCGAGACCTGCGGGTTCGTCTTCGACGGCGGCGCGACGTTGGTGTTGAGCGCCGCCATCATGCCCTCTTCGGGGCTCTTGCCGTGAAAGAGGCGCAGCCCCGTGAGGCACTCGTGCAGCACCACGCCGAGCGAGAAGATGTCGCTGCGCGCGTCGAGCGGCTCTCCGCGAATCTGCTCGGGAGACATGTAGCCCGAGGTGCCCTTCACCATGCCGATGCTGGTGCGGCTCGAGCGGCCGAGCGCCTTGGCGATGCCGAAGTCGAGCAGCTTGGTGACGCCCTCGTACGTCACCATGATGTTCTTCTCGGCGACGTCGCGGTGAATGACGATTTGTTTGCGGCCGCGCGCGTCGGTGAACGAGTGCGCGTAGTGCAGCGCGAGCGCCGTGTCGCGAACGCTCTGCAGCGTGAACCCGATGGGAATGGGTTCTTTGGCGGCGCGGCACGCCTTCGCCATCTCGACGAGCGTGCAGCCCTGCACGAACTCCATCGCCATGAAGAGCTCACCCGCGTCGACGTCGAGCTCGTACACCTGCGCGATGTTCGGGTGGTTGAAGGCCGCGGTGGTGCGCGCCTCTTCGAGGAACATGCGCACGAAGTCTTCTTCGCCGCCGATGTCGGGCAGAATCGTCTTCAGCACCACGAGCTTGCGGAAGCCGCCGATTCCAGACTGCGTCGCAAGGTAGATCTGGCTCATGCCGCCGGCTGACAGGCGACACAGAACCTCGAACTTCCCCAGGCGACGCCGATCGAGCGCCGACGAGGGGGCAATGAAGGGCTGACCCGCCACGGAGTTGGTGGAGTCTACACGGCTCCGCCAACCCGTCGCGTTTCTGGAGACACGACACCCACCATGTCGCACCCCATCGAGGGCGGCGAGCGGGTCAAGAACGGTGGTGTTTCATTCTCGGAGCGGAGCGCTCACGGGTTGCCCCGCGCTGCGCGGCTTCAGCGCACCCAGCAGCACGCCGCCCACGCACAGCACGGCGCCGACGGCCGAGAGCGGAACGATGGGCTCCGACAGCAGGGTGACGCCGAAGAACCAGGCCAGCACGGGCACGAGCTGAGTCGTCGCGCTGCCCGAGGTCGCGGTGGTGAAGCCCATGCCGTACGTGAAGAGCAGCTGGCCACCGACCGAGAGCAGACCCATCAACAGCGCCAGCGGCAGCAGCACGCCGTCGAGGGGCACCCAGCCGGGGAGCGCGAGGGGAGCGCTGATCAACAGCCCCACGCCCGAGAACGCGAGAAAGACGGTCGGCGCGTTGGTGTCGCTGCGCAGCGACCGAAGGACGGTGATGGCGGCGCCGCCGAAGATGCCCGAGGCGAGGCCCGCGAGCCCACCGAGGCCGGGGTGGAGTGGCTGCGAGAACTCTCCCGTCGCGATGGAGACGAGCACGGCGCCGATGGTGGCGAGCGCGAGGCCGGCGCGCATGAGGCCGGTCGGGCGCTCCTTCAAGAAGAGGCTCGCGAAGAGCGCGGCGTAGATGGGCGAGCAGTAGTTGAGCACCGTCGCAGGGCCGCTCCCGAGGCGCTGAATCGCGACGAAGTACGTCAGCACCGCGGCAGTGCCGAAGAGCCCGCGGAACAAGAGCTTCTTCGAGTGCTTCAGGTCGGGCGGCGTGCGCCGGTACAGGAACAGCGACGTCATCAACGCGCTGCCGATGGCGAAACGAATGAACGAGAGCTGAAACGCCGGCACCTGCTTCGACAGATGTCGCGCGAGCACCGCCATCAACGAGAAGAAGATGGACGAGAGAACGATGACCCAGGTGCCACGCCGAGACTGCACGGGGGCCGAATACTCGCGAGGCCTCGCTGCGTCACCTCGAACGTCAGGGCCGGGCGGCGCGGCCGTCAGTCGACCCCAGACGCACCCGGCCGATGAGGCCCGACACGCAAACCAAACCCACGCCGGAGGTCACAGGTTCGACTCCTGTCGGCCGCTCTCTCACGCGGCCGTAGCTCAGCTGGACCAGAGCGCCGGCATTCCAAGGCGGGGAGCAATCCCCACTGTGGCTTCGCCACTCGGGTGCGTCGAACTCTTCAACCGCGCGACTGCATCAACGCAGCGCGGAACTGCTGCGCGACGTCGGCGGCTTCGTTCGCCGTCTCGGCGTGCACCACGAAGTGCCCCATCTTCCGCTTCGTGCGCGCCTCCCGTTTTCCGTAGAGGTACACGTCGACGACCTGGGGGAAGCGCTCCCACGCCGAGAGGTCGAGCGCGCCGCCGGAGCGCCCCTGGGCGAGCCACACGTCACCCAGCAGGTTCCCCATGCACCAGCCCCCGGGGTGCAGCTCGGGCGCGGTGATGGGCACGCCCGAGGTGATGCGCGCGAGCACGTCGAACTGGCTCATGGTGCACGCCTGCCGCGTCACGTGCCCCGAGTTGTGCACGCGCGGGGCGAGCTCGTTGACGAAGAGCTGTCGCACGCCGTCGCGGCCCGTGCCGATGAAGAACTCCACCGTGAGCAGCCCGACGACCTCGAGCGCCGTCGCGATGGCGAGCGCGCGTTCTCTCGCGTCGTTCTGCAGGGCCGGGTCGATGCGCGCCGGCAGCACCGTGACGTCGAGAATGTGGTGCGTGTGAACGTTCTCGAAGACGGGGAAGGTGAAGGCGCGGCCGCCGTCGTCACGCCCGACGATGCACGAGACCTCGGCCTCGAGGGTGAGCACCTCTTCGAGCACCCACTCCGAGCCGGTGTCGGGCAGCGCGCTCACGTCGGCGTCGCGCTTCACCTTGTGCTGGCCCTTGCCGTCGTAACCGCCGAGCGACGACTTCACGATGCAGGGAAAGCCGAAGCGTCGAACCGCGTCGTGCAGCGAGTCGGTCGCCTTCACCACCGAGAACAAAACGGGCCCGAAGCCGTGCGTGGCGAGGAACGTCTTCTCGGCGGCGCGGTGTTGCGAGACCTGCAGCACCCGCAGCGACGGCGCGAGCTTGTCGGCGAACGGAGCCAGCGGCGCCGACGGAATGTTCTCGGAGTCGTAGGTGACGCGCGTGCAGCGCCCGAAGAAGTCCTTCAGCGCGTCGGCGTCGTCGAAGGCGGCGGGGATGATGCCTGCGAGGCGTTGCGCGCAGGGTGATTCGTCATCGGGCTCGAGCACCAGCACTGGTGTGTCGAGCTTGCGCAGCGACTCCGCCAACATGAGACCCAGCTGCCCACCTCCGAGAATGCCGACGGTCATGCCTTCTTCGCCTTCTTCGGCCGCTCGTCGTCGAGCACGAGGTCGTTCGTCGACGCGCGCGCCTTCTCGGCGTTTTCGACGCGGAAGGCCTCGAGGCGTTTGTGCAGCTCGAGGTCGTCGAGCGCGAGCAGGCGAACGGCGAAGAGCGCGGCGTTGGTGGCGCCCGAGGGCCCGATGGAGAACGTCGCCGTCGGCACGCCGCCGGGCATCTGCACGATGGAGAGCAACGAGTCGACGCCCGACAACGCCTTCGACTGCACGGGCACGCCGAGCACCGGCAACGAGGTGAGCGAGGCGACCATGCCTGGCAGGTGCGCGGCGCCACCGGCGCCGGCGATGATGAGGCGAACGCCGCGCGCGCGGGCCGATTGCGCGAACTCGACCATCAGCTCGGGCGTGCGGTGGGCCGAGACGACGCGGCGTTCACAGGGCACCGAAAAGCGTCGCAGCGTCTCGACTGCGTGCTTCATGGTGTCCCAATCGGAGGAACTCCCCATGATGACCGAGACCGTGGGGGCCACGGGTGATGCCGTTCGAGGTGCCATCGGAGCGGGGCAGGCTATATCGCTCCCCGCCCGGGCCGCGCAGCATTCCAGTAACGTGGCGCCAGACCCTTGGAGGTACGCGTGGCGAAGGTGAAGACGTTGGAGGAGCGGCTGTGGGGCGCGGCGGTGCTGAAGATGAGCTTTCGGCTGCGAGGCGCCGAAGAGTCGCCAGCCTTCAAGGGCATCTACCCGGGCGTGTTGCGTGACCTCGACGTCGAGGACGCCGCGGTCGAGCAGTTCATCGTGGCGAACAAGGAGCGCGTCGAGAAGGCCGCCCGGGGCACGCAAGCGTAGCGGGCGCTATTTCAGACAGTCAGGCTTGTTCTTGTACCGCCGCTTGAACGGCACGAACGTCATGCACGAGGTGTCGCCGTCGGTGACCTCGCAGACTTCCTGGCACATCTCGTACTTGTTCTTGTGTTCACGTTTGAGCGCCGCGCCGGTGCGCGTGTCGACGACGCGGTTGTAGGGTTCGTTGCTGTCGTCTCCGTCTTCACCGACCGAGTGCAGGCTGGTGATGACGCCCTTCACCACGCCTTTCTCCCACATGCCGCGCTTCTGCTTCATCGCGTCGCGCTGGGCTTCGAGCAGGTTCTCGGGCGCTGAGCCTTCGACGGCGTACGCGAGCCCATGCCCCTGGCGAATCATCTCTTCGGCGAGCTGTGGGCAGTTCACCAGCACTCGGCCGTAGCCGTCAGTCTTGCCATCGGTGGTGCAGCTCCACTCGCGCGAAGCGGCGACCTGTGACGAGGCCTCGGCGATGGCGAAGAGCTCTCTCGTGGTCCACTCACCCCAGCGGTGCACCGGCCCGTAGGCCTCGAGCGTGTTGTACCCGACGAGGCGCGTGCCCTTGCCGTCGTACTTGCCCGAGAGGAACTTGAAGGAGTCGCCGTCGGTCCACCGTACGAGCACCTGCTCGTCGTTGAGCAGAATCGAACCTTTCGCCGAGTGGCCCTTCGACTTCGGCTTCTTCTCTTTCGCGAACGCGCTCGTCGCGACGACGAGCACCAGCACAGACGACAGAAGGTGACGCATGAAAACCAGCGTAGCTGCAAGACGCGACGGAGCGCCGCTCCTGTCGTAGACCTGTCACTCTGGAGGCCGCATGTTCTGGAAGAAAGATGATCCAAACGGCCTGAATCAGCCGATTCCCCCGGGTTGGGACATCACCGAGCTGGGGCTGCTCGGGCAGGGCGGAATGTCCCGCGTGTTTCGGGTACGCGACGAAGCGCTGGGGCGAGAAGTCGCGCTGAAGGTGCTCAAGCCCGACCTGCTGAAGGACGACGACGCGGTCGTGACGTTCATCGACGAAGCCGCCATCACGGCGCAGCTCGACCACCCGAACGTGCCGCCCGTGTACGCGCTGTCGGCCGACAAGAAGCGCTCGACGTGCTTCACGATGAAGGTGCTCGAGGGCTTCACGTTTCAGCAGATGCTCGAGAAGCGGAAGAACGACGGTGTCGAGGGGTTGTTCGCCGCGCTCGAGGTGATGATT
>JAEUJR010000272.1 GCA_016793585.1 Archangium sp. | reverse complement strand
TCCACCCTTCTGTCGCGACCAGCCACGTCACCGTCACCAGCGCCAGGAAGGGGTAGTTCTTCGACAACACGCCGTACGGGTGCACGAGCAGCATCGGGTCGAGCGTCGCGAGAATCAGCGTGAACACGACGACACCACCCGCCTGCCCCACGAAGAGCCACGTCTTCGGAGCCGACGTCACGATGACGACCGCGAGCACGAACTCCGCCGCGCACGTCGCCAGCATCAACCAGTCCGGCAACCCGAGGCGCGAGAGGAAGTCGTGACCGACGCTCCGATAGTACGGATGCAGCACGCCGAGCGCCGTCGTGAACCAGATGCTCGCGCAGCCCGCCTTGAGCCAGAGCAGCTCTCTCGATGTCGCCGGTGCCCCCGTCACGGGCCGCAGCATACGAAGCTGGCGGCCACGCACTGCGACAAAGCGTGTGATTGTGGCGTCGCCCGTTCCGCGACACGCTCCGCGCGCCGTTCACCTCTGGAGGCGTCATGCCCGCGGCCACCTGTCTCTCGACGCAGTCTTCGCAGCCCGACGCTCGCGCGATGGCGCTCGAGCTCGCCGCCCGCGCCTCGAGCGCGCGGTTCGGCATCGTCACGTGCACCGCTGGTGTCGACGTCGAGGCGCTGAGAACCGCGCTCACCACGGCGCTGCCTGACGTGCCCTTCGTCGGAGTCACCTCGTGCCGCTCGGTGGTGGCGAGTGGGCAGGTCATCGCGGGCCCGCACGCGGCGGCGGCGCTCTGGTTGTGCGGTGACGTGAAGGCCTCGGTTGCAGCACAGACGGTCGTCGCTGCCGACGACGCCGCGGGCCGGCAGCTGCTTCGAAACGCCACCAAAGGCCTCGAAGGCACCGCGCCATCCTTCGCGCTCTTTCACGCGACGCCGGGCGTCGAGGAGCCGCTCCTTCGCGGCATCACGCAAGACCTCAAGCCTGGCCTGCCTTTTCTCGGTGGCACCGCGGCCGACGACGAGATCGCCGGCCGCTGGAGCCTCTTCACGCACGAGGCGCGCTTCGTGACCGGCGCCGTGCTCGCGCTCGTGAGCTGGCCCGGAAAGGTCGCTGCGCCGTTCGTCTCGGGCGCCACGCAGACCCCGCAGAAGGGTGTCGTCACCAAAGCGCGCGGCCGCACGATTCAGGAGATCGACCATCGGCCCGCCGCCATCGTCTACGACCAGTGGCTCGGCGGAGCGCTCGGCCCGGCCCTCGACTCACCCGACAGCATTCTCTCGAAGACGACGCTGACGCCGCTCGGTGTGGTTCGCCCCTCGGGCATCACCCTCGTTCACCCAGAACGCGTGGAGCAGCCCACGAAGGGCCTGACGACGTTTGCCGAGGTGCTCCAGGGCGAAACCGTGATGCTGGTGCGCTCGACGAAGGTGGCGCTGCAGGGCCGGCCCGCGAACCTCGTCTCTCGTGCGCTCGGCGACGTCGGCGAACTCAAAGGCGCGCTGCTCATCTATTGCGCGGGCTGCATGCTGGCCATCGACCCCGAGACGAAGCTCATGGTGCAGGCGCTGCAATCGGTGACGCGCACCACGCCGCTCATCGGCTCGTTCAACTTCGGTGAGCAGGGCTGTCACGTCGGCGGCAAGCCCGAACACGGCAACCTGATGACCGGGGTGCTGCTGCTCGGCTGACGCAATCGGCACGCCCGCGCCGCGTCACTCGGGCATGCTGCGCGCCATGTCAGACCTCGCCCCGCTGCAGACGACCGAGCTCTACGTTCGCCAGAAGCGCGAGCTCGCCGAGTTCTTCGGCTTCGAGACGCGAAACAAGTACGCCATCAGCACCAGCGACCGGCGCGAGGTCTTCTACGCAGCCGAGCAGCGCTCCGGCATTCTCGGCATGCTGGCGATGTACTTCCTCGGGCACTGGCGCAGCTTCGACATCGCCTTCTTCGACCAGAGCCGCCAGGAGGCGTTCCGCGCGCACCACCCGTTTCGCTTCTTCTTCCAGCGGCTCGAGGTCTCGGCGGGCGGGCGCTTCATCGGCGCGATTCAGCAGCGCTGGGCCTTCTTCACCAAGCGCTTCGACGTGCTCGACGCCAACGGCAACGTCGTCTTCGAGATGAAGTCGGGCTTCTTCAAGTTGTGGACGTTTCCCTTCTTCCGCGGCGAGCAGCAGGTCGGCGTCATCGAGAAGAAGTGGAGCGGCGTCTTCAACGAGATGTTCACCGACAAGGACAACTTCCGCGTCGCGTTCCAGGACGCGGGTCTGTCGACGGACCAGCGCATGCTGATGCTCGCGGCCGCGGTGTTCGTCGACCTGCAGTACTTCGAGCGCAAGGCCCAGAGCAGCTGAGCGGTTTCTTCGACGCGTTCCGCAACTTTCCGAAGCGTGATGGGTTCGCGCGCACATGCGCGTGAGCTTCGTGATGTGTGGCCTGTTGCTGGCGGGGTGTGGCCAGTCGATGACGGTGGGGCCCGGGCCCGATGCGGGCGAGGTGCCTGATGCCGGCACGCCCGTCGACGCGGGAATGCTCACCGACGCGGGCGCACCCACCGATGCTGGCGCGACCTTCGACGCCGGCACGAGCGCCGATGCAGGCCTTCCGTTCGACGCTGGCCTTCCCGGTGACGCCGGGCTCGACCCCTGCCCCACCACGGGCATGGGCGCCATCACGCCACCCGCTGCCTGCTTCACGCTGACGCCGATGCAGAGCGGGCTGCCGCGAGGCTCCGACGCCCACTACGCGCTCGAGCCGGGCGGAACGGCGAAGGGCGCGCTCGTGCTCTACCTGCCCAGCAGCATCGCCGTGCCCGAGATGCAGGTGCCCGACCCGGTGCGAAACTTCTACAACGCCGCCGCGCAGCGGGGCTTTCACGTCATCGCGCTCGCGCACGAGAACCAGCAGGTGCTCGGCATCAGCTGTCGCAACAACGCGGCCTGCTACGGCGCGAGCCGCGAGACGGTGCTCACCGGCGTGTACCAGACAGGCGCCGCCGTCGGGCTGCGCTCCATCACCCCACAAGATGGAATCGTTGCGCGTCTCGAGGCTGCGCTTCGCACGCTCGCCGCACGTCGGCCCGGCCAGGGCTGGAGTCAATTCCTCACACCGCAGGGCGTCGACTGGAGCCGCGTCATCGCGACCGGGCATTCCCAGGGCGGAGGCCACGCGGCGTACCTCGGCCAACGTTTCGCCGTCCGTCGCGTCGTGCAGCTCTCGTCGACCTGCGACGTCGACCAGAACGACGTGCCGGCGCCGTGGACAAACGCGAGCCAGACCTGGGCCACCACCCCCGCCACCAGCTTCGTCGGCTTCGCAGCGCCGTCGAACGACTCCATCTGCCCGGGCCACGTCGCGGTGTGGATGAACATGGGCATGGACGCCTCGCGCATGTTCCGTGACGCAGCCACGTGCGGCGCGGCGCAGACCCACAACGTGACCATCAACTGCCTCGACAACTTTCCCCGATGGGGCCCGCTGCTGGAGTGAGCGCTTCGTGAGAAGAAGCGCGCCATGACTCGCCTGTCCTGTCTGGTCCTCGTGTTGCTCTCCACCGGTTGTCTGCAGCGCGCGACGCGGCCCGTGCGTGAGCTGCCAAAGCAGGCCTCGGCGCATGTCGAACAACCCGTCGTCGATTTCCGCAGCAGCAGCGCGGGCGCCGTCGGTGACGTGAACGCTCCGCTCCGCGCGCAGTTCGAGCAACTCGTTGCAGCCGACGCACGGGCCCACCTTCGCTACGAGCCGCGCCTCGATGCCGTCGCGAAGGTGCTCGGAGAGACGTTCGTCGTGACTGGTCAGCCTCCTGTCGCTGCGCTCTCGCAGTGGCTGCTGTGGAAGGCCGGCGTCGTCGGCGACCTGCGCGGCTCGTACGTGCTCTCGGGCGAGTCGTCGTCGGAGCGCGCCTTCGATGCGCCGCTCGCCGTCTGGGCCTCACGCGTGAAACCCGACGC
>JAEUJR010000262.1 GCA_016793585.1 Archangium sp. | reverse complement strand
CGAAAGTGGACAATTCGGCGCTTTGGTGGTCTTCCAAACGACTCGCTGATCCCCTAGTGTCCGCCAACTTTTCAGGAACCCGGCCCCTGCCACAGCTGTCCACAGGGGCGCACGGAGGCAGCATGAAGCGTTTCTTGATGGTGATTGCAGTGGTCTCGGCCGTCGCGGCCCCCTCGTTCGCTCAGGACAAGGTCATTCGTGAAGCCGACCGCGTCGTGACGCGCAAGAAGACGGTCATCGACTTCACCGACGTCGCCGTCGAAGGCGAGCTCACCAAGCCCGAAGGCAGCTACTCCGTCAGCAAGAAGAAGACGACGTTCCGCACGCTGATCAAGGTGCGCGACAACTTCAACCCTGAGCTGCAGAAGTCTGTCGACAACCTCTGAGTTTTCTCCGTCGGCCGGACGGACAACCGCTTCAACCTTCACCCAGCAGTCGCGTCACCGAGGTCCCCATGGCGAACAAGGTCACCTTCGAGATCACCAGCCCCGATGGCAAGGTCTCCGAGTCCACCTCCGAGCTCGAGAGCATCATTCTCGGGTCGGGTGACTCTGCGAACGTGAAGGTCACTGATCCGAAGGTGTCGAACCTTCACTGCATGGTGAAGGTCGCCAACGACGGCAAGCTGATCGTCATGGATCTCGGCTCGGCCGAGGGCACGAAGATCTCGAACGAGACCGTGAAGGAGAAGCCGATCACGTCGGGCGAGGTGCTCGAGATCGGCGGCACCAAGATCAAGGTCGTGCTGAAGAACGGCGACGCCAAGGCCGAGGCCAAGAAGGAAGAGCCGAAGGCGGAGGCCAAGGCCGAGACGAAGTCGGAGTCGAAGCACGAGAAGAAGAAGGACAAGAAGGGCAAGAAGGACGCTCCCCGTGCCCTCGCCGGCACGGGCAAGAACGCCGCGGCCCTCTTCACCGAGCCGCTCCCCGCCGAAGCGATTCCCACCGAGACCGAGAAGATTCTCCAGGTCGCGTTGCTCTGGGGCGACACCCTCATCAACGTTCAGCACTTCGGCGAGGGTGTTCCCGTCACTGTCGGAGAGAACGCTCAGGCCCGGTTCAACGTCTTTTCGCCTGGCGTCGGCGACCTCTTCACCCTCACCCAGGGCAAGGGCAGCAGCGCCGTCGTGAACGTGCCCTCCGAGGCTGGCGTCATCGTCTCGACGAAGGGCGACAGCCACAAGTCGAAGGAGCAGCTCAAGGGCGAAGGCAAGCTGAAGGCCGCCGACGGTGGCGTTCGCGCCGACGCGGTCGAGATCGGTCTCCACGATCGGGCCCAGGTCTCGTTCGAGCAGGTCGCTTTCATCGTTCGCTACGTGCGGCCGAGCGCGGCCATCAGCCTCAACACGCTCGATGAGCACGACTTCACGTTCTTCAAGATCACCAGCATCTGCGTGATGGCGTTCATCGCGCTCGTGGCGGCGATGATCATCACGCCGATGGGCGAGGGTGGCGACGGAGACGACATCTTCGCCAACCCGTCGAAGTACGTGAAGATGGTGGTCAAGCCCGAGAAGAAGCAGGAAGTGAAGAAGTTCCAGGACAAGTCGGGCGTTCAGGAAGGCGAGAAGGCCAAGGAAAAGGAAGGCAAGTTCGGCAAGCAGGACGCGAAGAAGCCCGACGCCGATCCTTCGAAGAAGGGCGCTCCCGTCGTCGACGTGAACAAGCGTGAAGAAGACCGGAAGAAGGTCAGCTCGCTGATGGCCGGCATGTTCGCTGGCGGCGCGTCGTCGAACGTCTTCGGTCCGGGCGGTCTTGGCACCGGCATCAACAACGCGCTCGGCGGCCTGCAGGGTGGCGCTGGCGTCGGTGACGCGCAGGGCGTCGGCGGTCTCGGCTCGCGTGGCGCTGGTGCTGGTGGCGGCGGCAACGGCCTCGGACTCGGCGGCCTCGGCACCAAGGGTGGCGGTCGTGGCGCGGGCGGCTACGGCTCCATCGACCTCGGCGGCAAGGGCAAGGGCACGACCCGCATCATCCCCGGCAAGACGACCGTCGTGGGCGGCCTCGACAAGGACGTCATCATGAAGGTCATCAAGCGCCACCAGAACGAGATCAAGTTCTGCTACGAGCAGGAGCTCCAGGCGAACCCGGCGCTCGCCGGCAAGGTCGCCGTCGCGTGGACCATCGACCCGAGCGGTGGCGTCTCTGAGGCCGCCGTCTCCGAAAGCTCCATCGGCAACGCCAACGTCGAGAGCTGCATCCTCCAGCGTATTCGCCGCTGGAAGTTCCCCGAGCCTGACGGCGGCGGCATCGTGAACGTCACCTTCCCCTGGATCTTCAAGGCGGCCGGTGACGAGAGCGCCGAGTAATCGCTCCCACTCCTGAAGTCTGAACGGCGTGTCCTCCACCGAGGGCACGCCGTTTTTCGTTGGCTTCTCGATCGCAGAAACCTGCGATTCGAAATGCCAGCGCGCGTCATCTCGCTCGTGTGGTCGCTGTGCGCGAAAGCCGATAGAGACACCGCGTCACCGACTCACCGAGGCACTCCCCGCATGGACTTCGAGCTTCCTGAAGACGTCAAGGCGCTGCAGGCAACCGTTCGCGACTTCTGTGAGCGACGCGTGAAGGACAAAGCGCGCGAGTGGGACGCGAGCGAGAAGTTCCCCCTCGAGATCGTTCGCGAGCTCGGTCAGCTCGGCATCATGGGCATTCGTATCGGCGAGGAGTACGGCGGGGCGAACATGGGCTCGCTCGCGGTGGCGGTCGCCGTCGAAGAGGTCGCCAAGTACGACGGCTCGCTGGCCCTCACCGTCGCCTCTCACAACGGCCTCGGCACCAGCCACATTCGCGTCTTCGGCAACGAAGCGCAGAAGAAGAAGTACCTGCCTCGCCTCGCATCGGCGGAGTCGCTGGGCGCCTGGGGCCTCACGGAGCCGGGGTCGGGCAGCGACGCGGCAGGCATGAAGACGACTGCGGTGAAGAAGGGTGATGGGTGGCTGCTCAACGGCGCCAAGATGTTCATCACCCAGGGCACCGTCGGAGACACCTTCGTCGTGCTCGCGCTCACCAGCCCCGAGAAGCGACAGAAGGGCATCACGGCCTTCATTCTCGAGAAGGGCATGAAGGGGTTCAGCCAGCGCTCCATTCACGGGAAGCTGGGCATGCGCTCGTCCGACACGGCAGAGCTGTACCTCGACAACGTCGAGGTCGCCGACAGCCAGCGTCTCGGCGAGGTCGATCACGGGTTCATCGACACCATGAAGATCCTCGACGGCGGTCGAATCACCATCGGCGCACTCTCGGTGGGCCTCGGCGCCGCCGCGATTCGCGAGTCGGTGCGCTACTCGAAAGATCGCTCGGCCTTCGGCCAGCCCATCGGAGACTTCCAGGCCATTCGGTGGATGCTCGCCGACATGCAGACCGAGATCGACGCAGCGCGCATGCTCGTCTACCGATCGGCTGCGGTCGCTGACGCCGGCAAGCCGTACACGCGTGAGGCCTCGATCGCGAAGCTCTTCGCCTCGGAAGCCGCCACGCGCGCGTGCAACAAGGCCGTGCAGATTCACGGCGGCTACGGCTACACGCGGGAGTTCCCGGTGGAGCGGTACCTGCGCGACGCGAAGCTCTGCGAGATCGGCGAAGGCACCAGCGAGATTCAGCGCAACATCATCGCGCGCGAACTCCTGAAGGGCTAAACCGGCCGCCTATGGACCGCGCCTTCCTCGAGGGCCTCGGCCTCAAGGTGGCCGAAACCGATGGCGTCGTCGAAGCCGAGCTCGAGCTCGCGTCGGGCCTTGCGCTCAACCCGCTCACGCGGCAGGTGATCTCGAGCGTCAACTTCACGGTCATGGGCGATCGGTTGCTCTACGTCGGCCCGCCCGAGTTCGTCGGTGCGCAGCCCATCAACCTCGCGTTCCTCACGGGCACCTCGCGCCTCGAGGATCTCGTCATTCAGACGTTGAACGATCACCTGTATCAACTGGAGCGTCGCTCGAGCGAGCTGTCGGCCCTCGGCATCAGCGCCAGGGTCGACCCCGCGACGCTGCAGCTGGGAGCCGAGCTCGAGCGTGGCGCGTTTCGCTTCACGCTGGGCTCGAGTCGCGTCGGCCAGTTCAGGGTCGTCAGGTGTCTGCACGACGGGCAGGAACTCACCATCGGCGCGCCGACGGTGTTCGAGCTCAGCGAGTTTCGTGATCGCGCCGCGCTCGAAGACTTCCTCTACGCGATGTTCGGCGACGTGGCGGGCGCGAACGCGCCACCACCCCGCGAAGACGCTCCGCCCGAGCTCGACGTCAGCATCAGCCTGAAGGCGCTCTTCGAGGCGTTCGGCGACGCCATGGTGCCGCCGCGCAGCGTGATGGAGTTCTTCTGCGAGCTCAAAGTCGGTGACGAGACGGTGCGCTTCGCGGCGGCCCGGCTGCAGGGGCGTACGTTTCGAGGGTTGCTCGCAGGCCCGAAGGGGAAGATCTGGGCCGAGCGCTTCGAGCTCGACGAGTTCCCCGGTATTCGTGCGCTGGTGTCGGAGTTGATGGGCGTGCCCATCGAGCAGATCGAGGTGGTGGAGTGACGATGACGGCGCAGGAACTCGCCGACGGCGTGCTGGCGGGAGACGTTCGCAAGGCCTCGCGGTTGATGCGGCTCATCGACGACGGCGCCCCGCTCGCGACCGACGCCCTGAAGCTCCTGTTCCCCAAGACGGGCAAGGCGTGGATCATCGGCATCACGGGATCTCCCGGGGCAGGCAAGTCGACGCTGACCGATCGCCTCATCACGGCCTACCGCGCGCAGGGGAAGTCGGTTGGGGTGATCGCGGTCGACCCGACGAGCCCGTTCACGGGCGGCGCGATTCTTGGCGATCGCATTCGCATGCAGGGGCACGCGACCGATCCAGGCGTTTTCATTCGTTCGCTCGCGACGCGAGGGAACCTGGGTGGGCTGTCGCGCGCGACCGGTGATTGCCTTCGCGTCATGGACGCGATGGGGCGCGACGTGATCATCGTCGAGACTGTCGGGGTAGGGCAGGACGAGATCGACATCGCGCAGCTCGCGCACACGACCGTCGTGGTGCTGGTGCCGGGCATGGGCGACGACATTCAGGCGATCAAGGCGGGCATTCTCGAGGTCGCCGACGTCTTCGTGGTGAACAAGGCCGATCTCGACGGAGCCGATCGCATGGTGCGTGAGCTGCGGGCGAACCTCGAGCTGCGCCACGCGATCAAGGCGCCTCCGATGGATCACGACGCGCACCACCGCATGGTGCGGGCCCGGGCCGAGGGCACTGCGGTCGAGGCAACGCCAGCCGGGCCTGTGGAGTGGGAACCGCTGATTCAGAAGGTGATCGCCGCGAAGGGCACCGGCGTCGACGAGCTGGTGGCCGCGATCGGCAAACACCAGACGCACCTCGTGGAGACTGGCGAGAAGGCCAAGCGCGAACAGACGCGCGCGATGACACAGTTCCTCACGTTGCTCAAAGACCGGCTGCTCCGCGCTGGTCTCGAGCGGCTCGAGCGTGAACGCGGAAAGCTGACCGACGTCGCCGCGCGCATTGCCGAGCGAAAGGCCGACCCCTACGTGTTGGCCGACGAGCTGGCGCGGTAGTCGCGCCCGACCCAAGACCGACCGACGTCGCGTCTCGCCGACCCAAGACGGATTTCGCTCTCTGCTGGTCGATCAAGTGGCGCCGGCGCGCGGAGACCGACTCGTGTGCGGCTGGTTCGAGAGGAGCACCAGCGCGCCGCGGGTTCTTTCGCGCCAGGTGCTGCGAGATGGCCAGTCCGGTCGTCGCAACACGCATCTCCGGATTTTGGCAGACGGATGGCGCGGTCGCGGGGACCCGAAGACCGAACCTGCGTACGCGCCGAATGTGAGACGGGCTCCGATAGCTTCTCGATTGGGTGTGGCGGCAGTGCTCGGCGGGCTGCGCGGCCTGGTCCCGCTCATGGTCGGGGAGCGTGGCGCACAAGGCGACGGAGGCTGCCGCGCTGGTGAGCGCCCGAGCGTCGCGGCGGAGGCGTCAATCGACGGGGCGAGGGGAGTGGGCCGCAGCGCGCTTATGGCGATCCATCACGTGCACTCGCACCGGCCCAGTCCTCGTGCGGCGATAGTGGTGAACCCGAGCTCCGAGCAGCCCGAGCGCCTCATCGAGGGTGCGACAGATGGCCAGCTTGCCCTCGACCGGCTTCAGGCCCGCCTTCGCGAACATCTCGAGCGCAGCAGGCGGCGCGCCGACGAGCACTGCCTTGATCCCATGGTGCGCGAGCTCTTCGAGTACCGACTCCAACGCGACCAGCCCCGTCACGTCGACGTGATCGACCTCTTCGAGTCGGAAGATCACGACCTTCACGTGATCGCCGATGGCGCGAATCGCACCCATCGCGCGCTCAGCGGCACCGAAGAAGAGCGGGCCGTTGATGTCGTAGAGCGTGACGCCTTCTGGCAGCGCAACGGGCAGACCGCTCTCGACGAACTTGCCCTCGGTCGTCACCGCCATGCGCCGCATGAAGAGCATCGACGCCAGCAGCACGCCGGCGGTGACCGCGATCACCATGTCGAACACCACCGTCAACACGAAGCACGTCAACAGTACGGCGACGTCGCTCCGGGGCGCGACGCGCACGGTGTGCAGGAAGTGCTCCGCTTCGCTCATGTTCCACGCGACCAACAACAGGAGCGCCGCCAGGCTGGCCATGGGCAGGTACTGAACGGCGGGCGCGAGCAGCACGATCGCCAACAGCACGGTGAGCGCGTGCGCCATCGACGCCACGGGTGAGCGGCCGCCGAACCGGAAGTTCGAAGCGGTGCGCGCGATGGCGCCCGTCGCGGGAATGCCGCCGAAGAAGGGGGTCACCACGTTCGCGATCCCCAGCGCGAGCAGCTCCGCGTCGGGATCATGCCGGGTGCGCGCCATGCCATCGGCCACCACCGCCGAGAGCAACGACTCGATGGCCGCGAGCACCGCAATCGTGAACGCGGTCGGCAACAGGGCCCGAATCGTCTGCAGGTCGAACCCGATCGGCTCACCGTTCGCCGCAGGGGCGGACCACGGCAACAGGAAGTGTGGTGGCACACGCGGAATGCCGTCGACCAGCACGCCGTCGAGCATCGAGTGAAACCGGCTCCCGATCGTGTCGACGTGCCCACCACCGACGCCATGAAGCGCCGCGGCGAGCACGGCGGCAACCGGCAGGGCAATCAACGGTGCTGGCACCTTCGCCAGCCACGATGGTGCTTTCGGCAGTCGCGGCACGAGCAACAGCAGGAGCGTGACGGCACCAATGGCGAGCTCTGCCGGGTTCGCGCTCGCGCGGGCCTCCCACATCGCCACGATTCGATCGGAGAAGTGCTCGGGGTTCGACGTGAGCTCGAGCCCCAGCAGATCCTTCAGTTGGAGCACCGCGATCACGCACGCGATGCCCGCGGTGAAGCCCGTCGTCACGGGAAACGGAATGAACTCGATCAACCGCCCCAGGCGGAGCAGCGCGACGCCGATCAACATCAGCCCCGCGATCATGCCCGCGACGAAGAGCCCGCCGAGGCCGAACCGCGCAGAGAGCGGCGCCAACACCACGATGAACGCCGCGGTGGGCCCGACGACCTGAATGCGCGAGCCGCCGAGCAGGGCGGTCAAGAAGCCGGCGACGATGGCGGTGTAGAGGCCCTGCTGTGGAGGGGCTCCAACAGCGATGGCGAGCGCCATGGCCAGCGGAAGAGCGATCACTCCGACCAGGAACCCCGACACGACGTCGCGCCGCAGCTCGCGCCAGCCGTAGCCCTCGCGCAACACCGCACGCAGCGCCGCGGCCGGAAGCGACGTCAGCGGAACGTGTGCCGTGGAATCGGTGAGACGGGTGCGGCCCATGATGGCGCGTCGATCCTCCGGCCCCCGATCGGGAGGGCTTGCCCAGATGTGTCATGGCGCGCGGAATCTCGCCACAGGCGTGGCCCAACGCTACGGCGTCGGCTGAACGCGCAAGGGGCAAGCGCCCGAACTTCGCCGCCCACGCCGAACGTCGTGACGCTGCGCATGCATCGCTCGCTGGCACCGATTCTGCTGATCAACTCGTCATGACGAAGTTCGCCGTGTGGATCGACGTCGCCACCGCCCTCGGTGCCATCGTGCTCATCGGGGTTGGCGACGAGTGCACCGACACGCGCATCAGCCTTGCCGTGTTTCACGTGATCCCCATCGCGGTGGTGGCGGCGCGGCACGGTTGGCGGCCGGCGCTGCCGGTATACGCCATGAAGCAGGCAAGCCGAGCGGCCGCGAAGGGCTGACTCCCGCACCCCCAAAATCGAGCCTAGGTAAGTTTACATAACGCTCATTATACGAAGTCGCGTCATGGGCGGGTCCCGAGGGAGGGCTTGCCGGTTGGGTTTTCGGTCAGCGCGCGTAGCGGCTCAAGACGCAGTCGAAGATGGCGTTCTCGAACCGATCGACGTCGGCTTTCGGCATCGACACGATGTTGAACGACACCCGCGAGTTTCCGGCCTGGCGGATCGCTGCGACGACCGTTGCTGAGCCCGTCACCGGCTCCTGACCGGAGCCGATTCGAAGTGAGAACTGAACCTCGTCACCGACCGACAGGTTTGCGGGAACGAGCGCGCTGAAACCACCGCCCGACACATCGCGCGTGAGGCACTTGTAGATGCCGTTGATCTCGATCTGCCACGCCTGCGCGATTCGAAATGCCTTTCGATTCGCCTGGCCCTCCGGCACCGACAGCCCCTGGGCCTGAACGAGCGACTTCGCGAGCTCTTCCTTCATCGCGCGATGCTTCTCGTCCGAGCCATTCTTCTTCGCAGCCTCGTGCACCTGCTTGAACTGCAACATCCACTGTTGGGCATCCATGACGGAGGCACACTGCCACGGCGGGTTTCGCCAGCCGACCAACTTTGGTTGACGCGTTCACTCGACCGATGCGACCTGTTCCCACAGGGTCATTTCATCGCGCAGAACCCGAACGACGCCGTCGCCGTGGGCTCGAGGCGTGCGTTCCAGGCCACTCCCGTGAAGCGAACGGTCGTGCCAGTTGCGGTGAATTGAGTGTTCCAGGCGTTGTTGATGGTGCCCTCGACCGGCAGCTCGACGCTCCAATCGGCCGCCGCCGCCCCCACGTTCTTCACGGAGACGTCGTCGCAGTACCCCGTTGGCCACGACGATTGGGTCGTTCGGGTCACCTGCAGGCCGTTCATGGGCTGCTGCGGCGGCATCGGCATGGTGATGACCGGCGGAGGCAGCATGGGCTGAGCGCCGTTCGTCGCTCCGGCGCGCAGGCGGAAGCCATCGGCCTTCACCAGCCCCAGCACGACGTCACGCAGCGGCGTGGCCGGCGTCATCGCCTTCGCGACGACCGAGCCCACGCACGTGAAGGGATCACGCGCTCCCGACATGCCCATGCCGAACCGCAGCACCTGAGTCACGAAACACGCGCGACCCTCTTCGCTGTTCGCGATGGCCTCCGACAACGATCTCGCCCCATCGAACGTCACGTCTGCTGGCGTCGTGGCCAACAGCTTTCCGGTCGCGTCGATTGGCAGCCCATTGTCCAGCGACCGCTCCTGGCCGATGCCATCGAAGTGCTCGAGCGCGAACCCGAGCGGATCGATCATCGAATGGCAGCCCGCGCAGCTGGGGTTCGCCGAGTGCTCGACGAAGCGATCGCGCGTCGTGCGGCCGGCCTGCTCGGGAGGCGGCGTGGCGTTCACGTTGGGTGGTGGCGGAGGTGGCGGCTGACAGAGCACACGCGCGCGAATGACGGCGCCTCGATGAACGGGCGACGAGCCCGTGGGTTTTCCATGCGTCGCGAGGAACGCGCCGAGGGTCAGCAAACCGCTTCGGCGCCCTGCCGGCCAATCGACTTTCTCGAACGCCGCGCCTCCGGGTGCGGGCTGGCCGTAGAAGGCCGCCAACTGCGGGTCGACGATGCCATAGCGGGCCGTCAGCAACGTCTGCCAGGAGCCGCCGCTCTCGAGCACCTGGGCAAAATACCGATGGGCTTCTTCGCGCATCGCCGAACGGATCGCGGGCGTGAATGTCGGCGGCTCCTTGGTGAGCGTGTCGAGCCGGTCGAGCTCGAGCCACGCATCGACGAAGCCACCGAGGCCGTCATGGCCCTGCAACAGGCGTGTGGCGTGGGCTTCGAGCTGTGCCGGTTCGTGGAGCAGCTTCGCATCAGCCGCGGCGCGAAGCTGGGCGTCAGGCGGGCCACCGGTCAGGAAGTACGAGAGCTGACTGGCGAGCTCCTCGTCCGAGAGCGCCCACTGGCCCTCCCCTGCCGGCACGCCCAATTCCTGCCGGTAGAGGAAGAAGGGTGACGACAACATCGCCTCGGCCACGAGGGCTGCAGCGGCGCCGTGACCGTCGGGCCGCGCCAATTCGTAGATCGATCGGTATTCGGCGAGCTGCGTGTCATCCACCGGCCTTCGGAAGGCTGCTGAGCCCAGGGCACGGATGAAGGAATCGCGACAGGCATCAGTCGGCATGTTGCACCCGCCGAAACGAGCTGGCGCCTGGCCGATCGCGGCCCCAACCGACTCGGCCATCGTCTGGAGCTGATCGGCCAACAGCACGCCCACGGTCAGCTTCTCTGCCGAGGTCTCGAAGCCGTCGACCACGAGATCCGACGCGAGGGCCTGCACTGACACGACCGACGCGGCCGCAAGCTCGTTCGTGCTGCGAACCAGCTCGGGCCGGCTGAGTCTGCGGAGTCGGCGGCCCGGGAGTGGCGCGGCCGCGCAGTCAACCGGCTTCGAGTCGTCGGCCGCCACCGGTGCCGGCGCTTCGATCTTCGCTTCACAGGCCGCCAGGGCCAGCGTCAGCAGGAGTCGTTTCATGCGAGCCCCGCCAGGCCGCCGCGGCTCTTCGCGGGGTCGCCGAACGTCTCGTTATCGAGGCCCATCAGGTGACTGAGACTGACGAGCAGCTTCTGGTGCGGCTCACCGGCGACGCGCAGGTACCGGCCCAGGCGGAGCGCGCCGTTCGCCCTGCCCGTCAGCACCATCGGAACGTTGCGGCAGACGTGGGCCCGCGAATCGCCCATCTCTTTGCACCAGAGCACCAGGCTCGTGTCGAAGAGCGACCCGCCGCCGCTGGGATCAGGGGTCGCCTCGAGCTTCGACACCAGGGTCGCGAACTGCTGCGCGAACCAGCGCTCGGCGGCGACGAAACGATCGACCCCAGCCGTGTTGGAGTCGGCCATGTGTGAGAGCTCGTGATGCGCCTCGCTGAGCGACAGCCACGTCGGCACGATCGGGCTGACGGTGTGGCTCCACTGGAGCGAGATCACCTTGGTGGCGTCACACGCGAGGGCGGCGACGAGCAGATCCAACTGCAGCGCACCCACCTGAGGAAACGCGTCGTTCTGCTGAGGCCGCAGGCCCATCGGAATCGCGGGAACGCCGCACATTCCCGTCGGAGCGACGAGCCGTGACTCCAACGTCTCGAGCGCGCTCTTGTGAGCGTCGAGCTTCGCGTGCTCGGTGTCGGGCGCGATCGTTCGCAGGCGGTCGAGTTGCCCGCGGCTGAGTCGAAGAATGGCCTTCTTGCGATCGAGCCGATTGGTGCCGGTGTTGGCGCCGACGTTGAAGACCCGGCGCGCGACGGCCGAGGGATCGTCATCGGG